>NZ_JBMPZU010000032.1:0-10112 GCF_049463095.1 Neobacillus sp. 19
GTGTCCTCTACTTCGTTCAGTTAAGGAAGCCGATATTAACACCAAACCCAACAACCTAGATAGGCGTTTTCGCATTTATCGTGAAACGCTTTCGCGTTTTTGGTGCATCACTTACAAAGAGGTGATATTAGAGGTATTTATTTCAAAAACAGAAAATGGATTGGGAAAAAACAGATTTATCACACTGCCTTAAATGATAAAACCCTCATAAATGCTATGAGGGTCGTTTCTATTTTGTCTGCAATGATCTCGATCATTTCTTCTGCATCAGGAAAAATACCAGTATCAAGCTTTGAATAAATCTTTTCCCCATTGACTGTTATCTCGAAAGCACCGCCTGAACTGGGAATAAGCTCTACCCTTTGAATTGTTCGATTAAAATGG
Source organism: Neobacillus sp. 19 (assembly GCF_049463095.1). Classification (NCBI taxonomy): domain Bacteria; kingdom Bacillati; phylum Bacillota; class Bacilli; order Caryophanales; family Bacillaceae; genus Neobacillus; species Neobacillus sp. 19. The sequence continues at coordinate 385 of NZ_JBMPZU010000032.1, forward strand.
GTAAACAATTTTTCCGCGAACCTCGCGGCTTTTGGTGCGTAGTTTCATTGCATACAAAATTCAATAATTACTTGGTACTGTTTCATTCCTATCCCCCTAAAACAAGGCTTTTTTTCAGCCAATATGTAACCACATTTTATCCCATCCCCTCCTGTTCCGCAATTGTTCAGCACGAGGTGTGCGGATTTATAATAAAACAGTTATACTATTTAATGGAGGTGGACATATTGAGTGAACAAGAAAAAATTCGCCTGACTTCTTTCTCAACAAAAGCTGGCTGAGGCTGCAAAATTGGTCCAGAGGACCTGGCGCAAGTTTTGCGCTTATTACCAAAACAAGAACCTGTTCCTGAATTATTAGTGGGACTTGATACATCTGATGATGCCGGAGTATATCGCTTAACCGACTCGATCGCCTTAATCCAAACGGTCGATTACTTTACCCCAATCGTGGATGACCCATATATGTTTGGTCAAATTACTGCTGCTAACGCATTGAGTGATGTCTATGCGATGGGCGGAGAACCGAAAACGGTATTAAATATTGTCGGCTACCCGATTAAAAAGCTCGGTGCAGAAATGCTTTCTGAAATCCTTCGCGGTGCCGCTGATAAAGTGAAGGAAGCGGGTGCGATAACCGTAGGCGGCCATTCGATTGATGACCAAGAACCAAAGTTTGGTTTATCGGTTACAGGCATCGTGCACCCTGATAAAGTATGGAAAAATGTTGGCGCAAAGCCAGGTGATGTTCTGGTGTTAACTAAACCAATTGGTGTTGGCATCCTGACTACCGGGATAAAAAAGATCTGCCGTGACTCCTGAACAGGAACAATTGGTGACCGAAACCATGGCGATGCTGAATAAAACGGCTGCTGTAGAGCTAATGAATTATCAGCCGCATTCCGTTACGGATGTTACTGGTTTTGGTTTACTTGGACACGGGAGTGAAATCGCACGCGGCAGTCATGTAAGATTTTGAGATTTCTCTAAGTCGCGTACCTGTTCTTGAAGGAGCGCTGGAATTAGCTAGAGATGGCGTTATCCCAGGTGGGTCCAAGTCGAATCATAAATGGTTAAGTGAGGATGTTGTTTATGAAGGAATTCTTCCTGAAGAACAGCTTGTGCTTTGCGATGCCATTACCTCGGGAGGTCTTCTCGTGTCTATTAGTGAGGACGAGGCTGCTGTGTATGTTGATCGGCTTAAAGCAAATGGTTTATTCGACGCTGCCATTATTGGCAGGGTGACAGAGAAACATGAGAAACTTATTTATGTGACACGATAAAAGCGAGGCTTTCATAAGCCTCGCTGTTTTTTTGCCAATAAACGGTTTCCACTTTATAATTTTTGACGCAGCTTTTCAATCATTTCCTTCGTCATTCTGTCTAAATCATATTCTGCTTTAAAGCCCCATTCCTCTTTGGCAGCCGAAGCATCAATTGAATTTGGCCAGCTATCAGCAATACATTGACGAACCGGGTCCACATGGTAGGAAATCTCGAACCCTGGAACATATTTAGATATGGATGCAGCAATTTCTTCAGGATCAAAGCTCATGGCAGTCACATTAAATGAATTGCGATGAATCAACTTGGAGGCATCCGCTTCCATTAAATCAATAATCGCTTTTAGGGCATCCGGCATGTACATCATCTCCATGTACGTCCCCTTATCAATATAAGAAGTAAATTTGCCGTTTTTAACAGCTTCATAATAGATTTCAACGGCATAATCAGTGGTCCCGCCACCAGGCAGTGCAACATAAGAAATTAAGCCAGGGAAACGCAACCCACGTGTATCGACACCGAATTTTTGATAATAGTAATCTGCAAGCAGCTCCCCTGCTACCTTATTTACACCATACATGGTAGTGGGACGCATAATCGTATCCTGGGGAGTATGATCCTTCGGTGTGGATGGACCAAATGCTCCGATTGAGCTAGGAGTGAAAAATTGGGCTTTCATCTCTCTCGCTGTTTCAAGGGCGTTCATCAGCCCGCCCATGTTTAAATTCCAAGCAAATACAGGCTTTGCTTCCGCCGTTGCCGAAAGAAGCGCAGCTAAATGCATGACCGTATCAACCTTATACTTTTTTGCTGTCTCAACCATTTTATTTAAATCGGTGACATCCACTGTTTCAAAGGGACCACTTTGTGCCGCCTCACTGTCATTTTTCTTGATATCTGTGGCAATGACGTTATCTGCGCCATAAACCTCGCGCAGCTTTAAGGTTAGTTCTGATCCGATTTGACCTAATGCACCTGTGATTAAAATACGTTTCATCGTTGTTTCTCCGTCCTCTTTACTTAAGCTGTATAATCCTGTTTACACATAAATACGTTACTATGTGGTCTAGAGTGTCTTGGATAAACCTATGAAATGATGCCCATTTCTTTCCCGACCTTTTCATAAATCGCGATCGCTTGGTCAAGCATTTCTTTTGTGTGTGCGGCAGTCGGCATATTGCGTACACGTCCGGTTCCCTTTGGAACGGTCGGGAACACGATGGACTTGGCATATACCCCTTCCTCATTGAGACGCTTACTAAATTGCTGCGTAAGCCCTTCATCGCCAATAATACATGGTGTAATAGGCGTTTCACTTGCGCCAATATTAAATCCTAATTCTTTTAAGCCCTTTTTCAAATAGTTGCCATTTTCCCATAGCTTTTTGTTAAGCTCCGTACTTTCCATTAACAGTTCAATGGATTTTTTACTAGCAGCTACATCTGCCGGTGTTAAGGAAGTCGAGAATAGGAATGGACGACTGCGGACCTTTAACCAGTCAATCAGGTTCTTCTTGCCGGCAACATAGCCGCCAACTACACCAATTGCTTTTGATAAAGTACCGATTTGGAAATCGATTTTATCTGACAATCCGAAATGTTTTACCGTACCAGCTCCATCACCAAGGACACCGGAGCCATGAGCATCGTCAACATACGTAATGAGATCAAATTCCTCCGCAATTTTGACGATTTCAGGTAATAAAGCAATATCCCCATCCATCGAAAATACGCCGTCCGTAATAACCATAATCTTATTGTAAAGACCGGATTCCTTTGCTTCTTTTGCTTTCGCACGCAGGTCCTCCATATCGGAGTGATTAACACGGATAATTTTTGCTTTAGAAAGTCTGCAGCCATCGATAATAGAGGCATGGTTTAATTCATCGGATAAAATCGCATCATTTTTATCCATGACAGCGGAAATGGCCGCCATATTGCAATTGAAACCAGATTGATAAGCAATCGCTGCTTCTGTATGTTTAAATTCAGCTAATTTTTCTTCCAATTCAACATGCAGCTTAAGCGTACCGTTAATGGTACGAACTGCACCTGCACCCACACCATATTTTTCAAGCGCATCAGCAGCGGCTTTTTTGAGACGGTCGTCTGTTGCCAAACCTAAATAGTTATTTGAAGAAAGATTGATTAGTTCTTTGCCATTAATCGTAATGACCGGTCCATTTGGACTTTCTAACGGGTCAATGACATTGTATAAACCTTTTCCTTTTAAATCTTCAAGATTCTCATTTAAAAATTGCTCTAAAGTGTTACTGGACACTTTCATTCCCCCTTAGTCTAATAAATTTTAAAAATACAGATGTCCGTCTGGAGAGGACACTACAATACCGATGAATCGGTAGTATGTATGGATTTCTATACTATACTTTATCATATTATTTTGTATTTGTTCACTAGTAGCGGACAAAATTTTTATTCTTTCTTAGTTTACCCGATAAATGGGAAAGTAAAAATAATTAAGAAAGAGTTGGGGAGCTGGAGCTGGACATTTCTCAAAGTCGAAACTTATAAATACTGATATTACAAAAAAAAGGAACCGATTTGGTCCCTTTTTCGTATCCCGTGCTTTAATTAATCTGAATGGTGCTTAATTTCCCTGCATTATTAATAATGGATTGGAGTGCCTCTTCATACTCTGCTTCCAATCGGTTAATGATATCGGCCGTTGATTCAATTCGATCAATGGCACCTACACCATGGCCAGCGGACCAGATATCCCTCCACGCCTTTGCATTTGTTTCCTTTTGCATATCGTCAAAGTTAACATTTTCTTTCTTCATCAATTGATCAGGGTCAAGACCCGCTTTTTTAATACTAGGTTTCAGCATGTTTGCGTTTATTCCGGAAAACGCATCTGTTAAAATGATATCATCCTGGGTTGCCTCGACAAGCATTTCACGATAATCCTGATTAGCCATACTTTCAGTCGCGACAATAAATCTTGTTCCCATGTAAGCAAGATCTGCTCCCGCAGCTTGTGCTGCTAATATGCTCTTGCCAGTTGAAATTGAACCTGCCAGGACAATAATTCCATCCCAGAATGTCCGGACCATATCAACAAAAGCAAAACTATTTATTTGCCCAGCATGTCCCCCGGCACCACTTGCTACTAAAATGAGACCATCGACTCCTGCCTCTGCCGCCTTTTTAGCAAATTTCAGATCGCTGACATCCGAGAAAACGAAACCTCCATATTCATGGACAATGTCGACAACGTGTTTGGGACTTCCCAATGAAGTAATGACTAACTGAGGTTTGTGTTTCTTGATTAAAGCCAGTTCATCTTGCAGACGGCTATAGGAGCTATGTACTACCATATTCATGGCCCATGGTGCAATTTTACGGTGAGGGTCGTTTTCGCGTGCCTTTTCAAGTTCTTGATTCAATTGGCCCATCCATTGATCCAGAACCTCAATCGGTCTTGCATTTGGAGCCGGGAATGAACCAATCACGCCATTTAAACAGCAATTTTTAACAAGCTCGGTGCCTGACACTAAAAACATTGGAGCTGCAATAACAGGTAACCTCAACTGATACCACCAATCTTCAGGTATTGATTTTTTCATCGTATCCACCTCTTGATTTAGAATTTTCTGAATAAAATTACTTATTTTAATAGTACATGAAAATGAATAGGTATTCAATCTTTGATTTTAATGATTATTTACGGGATGGAAACGCTTTTTTCAAAAGGCGAACAATTGCATTCTTTTTAAGTCTATTGTTCGGTTACTTGTAAAAAAGGGTTGAAATTCACTTTGGCCGTGATATAATGTGAACATAAATTTATAAGGTTTCGCTCATATAATCGCAGGGATATGGCCTGCAAGTTTCTACCGGATTACCGTAAATAATCTGACTATGGGTGGGTAATGAGAGTTACACTTTTTATGTGTGTATCTTTCTTTCCTTTGGAGATCAAGCCCAAAGGTCATTGCCTCACTCAGTTTTTGATGTGAGCCATGACCTTTGGGCTTTTTTATTTACACTTAGGGGGTAAACCATGAAGTTATTAGAGGATAGAATTAAAAAGGACGGAAAGGTCCTATCAGAACAAGTGTTAAAGGTAGATTCGTTTTTAAACCATCAAATTGATCCTGCATTAATGCTGGAAATTGGAAAAGAGTTTGCAGAACGGTTTGCTAATGAAGAGATAACGAAAATAGTAACGATTGAATCTTCAGGGATTGCTCCTGCTGTAATGGCCGGATATTATTTGAATGTTCCCGTGGTTTTTGCGCGAAAAAGAAAATCCTTAACACTAAATGATGATTTATTGACTGCTAGTGTTCACTCATTTACTAAGAATGAAACGAATGAGATCTCCATCTCTAAAAAGTATGTAAATGAAAATGATCGTGTTCTTATCATTGATGATTTCCTAGCTAATGGACAAGCTGCCCTTGGTTTAATAGAAATAGTGCAGCAAAGCGGTGCCGAGGTGATCGGGATTGGGATTGTGATTGAAAAGTCATTTCAAGAAGGGGCGCAAAAGCTTAAAGAACAAGGATTTAGAGTGGAATCACTGGCAAGAATTGCCTCACTTAAAAATGGAAATGCAACATTTATAAATGAAAAAGTGGAGGAATTGGTCTGATGAAAGCACAACCAATGAAAACAGCCTCATTAGGGATTCAACATGTATTAGCTATGTATGCAGGGGCTGTGATCGTTCCTCTCATCATTGGCGGTGCACTGGGTCTCTCTAGTAAACAATTAGCCTATCTAGTTTCGTTAGATATACTTACAAGCGGCATCGCCACATTGCTTCAAGTTTGGCAAAATCGTTATTTTGGGATTGGCCTTCCCATTGTGCTAGGCTGTACGTTTACCGCTGTAGGACCAATCATTGCCATAGGCGGCCAATATGGTCTTTCTGCTATTTATGGTTCGATTCTAGTCTCTGGAATAATTGTGATGTTGATTGCAACCTTTTTTGGAAAGTTCATTCGTTTCTTTCCACCGGTTGTGACAGGTTCTGTCGTAACGATTATTGGTACTACCCTTATTCCAGTTGCCATGAATAATGTTGCTGGCGGTCAAGGCAGCCCTGACTTCGGATCGATTTCCAATATTGCCCTTGCGTTTGGTACATTATTGTTCATTATTATCCTTTATCGATTTTCAAAAGGCTTCATTCGTGCCATTTCCATCTTACTTGGGTTAATTGGCGGCACAATCGCAGCATTTTTAATGGGAAAAGTAGATTTTACCGCTGTTGGCGAAGCTTCTTGGTTCCATCTGGTCACCCCGTTACATTTTGCCGTACCTTCATTCGAATTGGCTCCGATTATTACGATGACGCTTGTGGCGATCGTGAGTCTCGTAGAATCAACAGGTGTCTACTTTGCTTTAAGTGTTATAACAGGCAAAAAGCTTACGGAAAATGATTTGGTAAAAGGATATCGTTCAGAAGGTCTGGCTAGCGTCATTGGGGCATTTTTTAATTCATTCCCATATACCACCTACTCGCAAAATGTAGGGCTTGTCCAATTTTCTGGTGTCAAAGATAAAAAGGTCATTTATACAGCGGCTGGAATCTTAATATTCTTAGGATTAGTACCAAAAATCGCTGCTTTAACAACCGTGATTCCTACTGCTGTTCTTGGCGGTGCCATGGTCGCTATGTTTGGAATGGTCATTGCTTCCGGAATTAAGATGCTTAGTAAAGTCGATTTTTCATCTCAAGAAAACCTTTTAATCATCGCATGTTCTGTGGGAGTCGGATTAGGTGTTACCACCGTTCCGGATTTATTTGCACAGCTTCCGGAAAGTATCAAAATCCTGACAAATAGCGGGATTGTAGCAGGCAGCTTTACAGCAATTTTTCTAAACATTGTCTTCAATGTCGCAAAACCAATGAAGAAAAGTCAAACGACTCAAAGTTTAAAGGTATCCTAATAGTTAAAAAAATCAGCCGGGGTTATTTTATGCTCCGGCTGATTAAGTCTAATATACTGGTCACTGTACCTGTATTATCCTCACCTGCTCCGCTGGTTGTTTTTGTAATCGATATCGGAGCAATAATTTCGGCTCCCCCAAAGTTAACAATACCGCCGGAAACGGTCCCAATCCTAACACCATCGCGATTAACAGTCAATCACTTCACACTCCTTCCCTTCTCTTTTATTGTATGTACAGGTCCTGCAGCTTGTCTCCATTTCTTCAAAAAATAGACTATTTCAATATCCTCCACCTTATTTACAAACACTTTTTTGTTCAACTTTACAAATCCACTTATAATACCGTAACACAATCAATAATAGAAATGGGTTAATGATTGCAGCGTGCCAGATCCTCCACCAGCCATAATGGAAATAACCCCAAGGAGAAGGCAATAAAGTAATCATTTCATAAAGTAAAATAATAATAACAAAACCAATGATATATAAAATTTGTCTCTTGATCGCAGATTTAAACGGATACCAATTTAGAAAAATCATATTTGCTGGTGGAACTAAGAATAAATGTGGAATCAGCCCTTTCCATTCGATCTCTTTGGAAAAATACCAATACCCATGGTATTTAAACTCGATGAACGCGTCGAAATTAACTTGGAATGCAATTGTAAAGGTCCAGATATGAATGATTTGATTGACTGTCAGTGTTTTATTTTTTGTAAAGGCTATGAAATTAAAAATAAAGATGGCAATTATAAGTCCGACCATAGTTGATTTCCTTTTTATTATTACGATACCCAAAAAACTAGGCACACTATTCATAAATAGAAATTAGAAAAGTGCTTTACAGCAAAAACTTATATTTCCAATAAATTTATAGTGTTTTTTCATGTCAAAAATCTAGTCGAATCTTCTAAAATTTAGTATGATGGAATAATGTATTGAGTCTGAAACAAAGCGAGGATTACGAAAAAATGAGCCTTTTAAATGTTGAAAATTTATCACATACTTTCGGGGACCGTACTTTATTTAAAGACGTTTCCTTTCGATTATTAGCTGAAGATCATGTTGGACTTGTCGGTGCAAACGGCGTTGGTAAATCAACGTTAATGAATATTATTACTGGCCAATTAATACATGACAGCGGCCGTGTGGAATGGACACCGGGCGTTCACTACGGCTACTTGGATCAGCATACTGTATTGACTCCGGGAAGGACCATGCGAGATGTACTCCGCGATGCCTTTCTCCCGCTTTTTGAAAAAGAAAAGGAATTAAATGAAGTAACAGCGCAAATGGCTGACGCTTCTCCTGAAGAACTTGAAGTTCTTTTAGAAAAAATGGGTGAAATTCAAGATGCTCTGGATGCCGGCGGCTTCTATTCACTTGATATCAAAATTGAAGAAGCAGCCCGCGGATTAGGTTTAGATGCCATCGGATTAGACCGTGATGTTGCGGCACTCAGCGGAGGTCAGCGGACAAAGGTCCTTCTGGCAAAGTTACTTTTGGAACAGCCAAAGGTTCTATTACTCGATGAGCCGACCAACTATTTAGATGTGGAACATATTCGCTGGTTAACTTCTTATTTAAAAGATTATCCATATGCGTTTATTCTCATCTCCCATGATACGGAATTTATGAATCCAGTATCCAATGTCATTTTTCAATTAGAATTTTCGAAGCTGACCCGCTACACAGCCAGCTATGAGAAATTCCTGGAATTAGCGGAAATTAATAAGAATCAGCATATTAACGCCTATGAAAAACAAATGGAATTCATTAAAAAACAAGAAGATTTCATTGCAAAAAACAAAGCACGATATTCGACAACTGGCCGTGCCAAGAGTCGTCAAAAGCAGCTTGACCGTCTTGAACGGATTGACCGGCCGGAAACGGCGATAAAGCCAACATTTGGTTTCAAAGAGTCACGCAGCAGCAGCCGTTATGTTTTTGAAGCAAAGGATTTGGAAATCGGCTACGAACAGCCGCTCCTCCCGAAGATGAATGTTACACTTGAGCGCGGCGAAAAAGTTGCCATTATAGGCTGTAATGGTGTTGGTAAATCTACCCTGCTTAAAACAATGCTAGGTAAAATCGACCCATTAAACGGAAAAGTTGAACGCGGCGATTTCCTCTTCCCTTCTTATTTTGAACAAGAGGTAAAAGCAGGCGCATTGACACCGATTGATGATGTTTGGAATGCCTTCCCTTCGATGGATCAGCACCAAGTCCGTGCGGCTCTTGCCCGCTGCGGGTTGAAAAATGAACACATCTCCCGTCCAATGAACCAGTTGAGCGGTGGTGAGCAAGCAAAGGTCCGCCTTTGTAAGCTGATGATGAATGAAAGCAATTGGATATTATTCGATGAGCCGACCAATCACTTGGATATTGATGCAAAGGCAGAGTTAAAGCGTGCCCTTTGAAGCGGCGCACGAAACGCGAAAGCGTTTCACGAGAAACGCGAAAACGCCTATCTAGGTTGTCGGGTTTGGTTAATATCGGCTGACAACCGAACGCAGTACATA
>NZ_JBMPZU010000033.1:0-131361 GCF_049463095.1 Neobacillus sp. 19
GGTGCACCCCGAAAGTTAGAGTGAAATCTAACCTTTGGGGTGTTTCTTTATGACAAAATATGGTGGGAAATTCAAGTTAATGTTAGTAAGAGAGTATAAAGAGGGTAAATTGGGATACAACCCTTTAGCTGAAAAATATGGTATGAAAAGCAGCGCTCAACTTAAGAGATGGGTTAAAATTTACGAGAAATTCGGGGCTGAAGGGTTAATGAGGAAGAAGCATAAGGAAACTTATTCTGTTCAATTCAAGCTTGATGTATTAAGCTTTATGAAGAGAACAGGTTCTTCTGAAGTACAAACAGCCCTCCAATTTGGGTTAACTAACCCTCCTTTGATAGGTTCATGGAAGAAAGCTTTTCATGAGGGGGGTGTTGAAGGCCTGAATAAAATTAAAGGACGGCCTTCTATGTCTGATAAAGCAAAGAACAAAAAGAGCACGGAACCAAAAGAAATGACCTATGAACAAAAGTTGGAAAGAGAAAACGAACTCCTACGTTTAGAGGTAGAATACTTAAAAAAGTTACGAGCTTTTCAGATGGATCCGAAGGGCTATCTCGAAAAGCACAAGCAGCGTTATCATTCGAACTCAAAGAAACCTTCAAACTAAAAGATGTTATAAAAATAGTTGGTATTCCAGAATCCTCCTACCATTATCATATTAAAAACATGAAGAAGGAGAATCCAGACCAGGGTTTGGAGGATATTATACAATCCATTTTCGAAGAGCATAACGGAAATTATGGTTATCGTCGTATTCGTTTAGAATTGAAAAATCGTGGAATTAAAGCGAATCATAAGAAGGTTCAACGCATCATGAATAAGCGTGGGCTCAAGGGAGATAAGTTCAGATTAAGATCACGGAGGTACAGCTCTTACAAAGGATCGACGGGAACTGTTGCCAAGAACCATATCAATCGCCGCTTTCATACAAATGTGTGTCATCAAAAATTAACGACAGATATTACGGAATTCAAGTGTTCAGACAGTGTAAAACTATATCTAAGTCCAATTATGGATATGTTTAATGGGGAAATACTATCGTACGGGATTAGTATGCGCCCAACCTTAGAATTAGCCTTCAAACCTCTCAAGGAGGCTCTAGAAATTGTAAAAGATTCAAAGTTTAGAACAACTGTACATTCTGATCAAGGGTGGCATTATCAACATAAAAAATGGGTAAAAACACTCCAAGAAAACAAGGTGTTCCAGAGTATGTCGCGAAAAGGCAATTGTTTAGATAATTCTCCCATGGAGAACTTTTTCGGATTACTGAAACAAGAAATGTATTATGGGGAAGCACTATGCTCTTTTGAGGAATTAAAAAAGAGAATTGAAGAATATATCAATTATTATAATACCAAGCGCATAAAGCAAAAATTGGCAGGCATGAGTCCGGTTCAATACCGTATTCATACCAGCCAATTAGCTGCTTAATATAAAACTCTAACTTTTCGGGGTCACATCATAATTGCATTGGGTGTCAGGCACCTTTTCTACCAGGGCGCTTGCGCTTTTCTATTTTATTGCTATGCTGACTTTTAGTCGCTTTCCTTTGATTGTGGCCTTCTCCATGGCTTGTAGCACTAATGAGCCCTTTCCATTTAGAATATCCACATAGGATAAATGGTCTTGGATCGTAATAATGCCGATATCCTCAGCTGTTACTCCCGGAATTTTCGCGATGGTCCCAACAAAATCGACCGCACGAATCTTCTTCTTTTTGCCGCCGCTGAAATGGAGTTTCATGATATCTTGGTTGATGCGGGCCGTTTTATTATTTCTGACTACTCGGCGGCCGCTGACTTTTTCTTCGAAAGCAGCTTTTCCTGCAGCAACTTCCTGTGATTTTGGGGCCTCTACTGAAGGAATCTCAAAGCCAATATATCTTTCAATTGCTTTAACAAATTTTTCTTCATAAGGTGTAGCAAACGTAATGGCCTTTCCTTTATTTCCAGCTCGTCCGGTTCGGCCTGTGCGGTGGACATAGCTTTCTTTTTCCATCGGTACGTCATAGTTAATCACAAGTGTCACGTTATCAATGTCAATCCCCCGTGCAGCAACATCGGTGGCCACCAAGTATCGGAAATTCCCCATTTTGAATCCGTCCATCACGGCAAACCGATCTTGTTGTTCTAACCCTCCATGAAGTCTTTCACATGAATAGTTGGATGCGTCCAATTCAGCGTATACCGTTTCAACGTGTTCTTTCGTCTTGCAAAAAATTAGACAGCTGTCAGGGTTTTCAACGATAGTAACATCTTTAAGCACAGAAAGCTTCTCTTCATCTTTTACATCGATTAATCGATGTTCAATTGTATCCGTAGTAATCCCAGTTGCTTCAATCTCAATATGAAAGGGCTCTTTCATATACTTATAGCAGAGACTTTCAACATCTTTCGGCAATGTAGCGGAAAAGACCATAGTGACTCTGTTGGATGGAAGTTCTTTTATGATTGATTCTACTTCATCGATAAAACCCATATTCAGCATTTCATCCGCTTCGTCGATTACAAGATACTGAACCTGACCTAAATCTAGCGTTCCTCTATCGATATGGTCAATGACACGCCCTGGTGTCCCCACGACTACATGGGTTTTTTGCTTCAGTTCTTCCTTTTGCTTCGAAAAAGGTTCTTTCCCATAAACGGCCATTGCTTTAATTCGTTTAAACCTGCCAATATTCGTCATATCCTCGCGTACTTGAACCGCAAGCTCCCTAGTAGGAGTGAGAATTAAGGCCTGTGGCTTTTTTTCTTCCCATTCTATCATTTCGCATATAGGAATCCCAAAGGCTGCTGTCTTGCCGCTCCCAGTTTGGGATTTTACAATAAGATCGTTCTTTTTCAACGCTGAAGGGATCACTTCCCGTTGAACCTCTGTAGGCGCTTCGTATTTTAACACCGAAAGCGCTCTTGTGATTTCATTGCTTAAAGGGTATTCTCCAAAACTTCTTTCACTCATGTAGGAACCTCATTTTTTTTATATTATTATTCGACTTATCTATAGGATTTCTCTTAAAGAAATATCATATGCAAAAGCGGAGTAGGATTCATTATACAGGAAATCCGTATCAATATGTGAAAGCAACCAGAACTATAGCCTCACAATTTGTTTTTCCTTTTCAACTTCTATGGCTGAAACAATATAGGCAAACCCATTCATAAAAAAGTACATAACATTGGATTGAATCCGTTCACTTTCGCCTAGATAAGTATTTATAATAATGATGACAGAATACAAAATAACAAAAAATAATGCGATTTTATTAAAAACGGCCATTGAAGAACAACCCCTTTGTATAGAATGCTTATTGTAATCATATTTACTTCAAGCCGGTCTTATGCAAATTGTCCGGAAATCTTCATGCAGTCGATAGTAAAGAAAGGAGTCTTAACATGTCATTTTCCTTTGATCATTTGGTCTTTTTTTCTAAAAACCCTGACGAGGCCATTCCTCTTTTAAAGCAAAGAGGAATCCACGCTTTCAATGGCGGTCGTCATGAATTTTGGGGTACATACAATACCCTGTCCTATTTTGATTTAAGTTATATTGAATTTTTAGGAATTGAAAATTTACTGGTGGCGGAAAAACAGGAAAAGAACCGTCTGGTTACGCATATTGTGGAGCAACTTGAAGGGCAGAAGCAGGAGGGGCCTGCTAGGATTGCCATTCGTACAGATCATATAGATGAGCTGGCTGTAAAGCTTAAAGAAGCAGGATTTACCGTTTATGGCCCGCTTCCCGGTGAACGGATGCGAGCGGATGGACAAGTGATAAAATGGTCGCTGCTTTTCCCGGAGGCTGCGGAGAACGAGCTGGAACTGCCATTTTTCATTCAATGGGAAAAATCAGACGAAGAGAGACTCTTAGAATTTGAGGAACTGGGATTGGTCGGGTCACATCCCGCGGGAAATCTGCAGTTTGAGAGTGTCTGCTTTGTTGTTCATAACTTGGAGCAAACTTTATCCACATGGGGAAGATTATTGGATCTTAAACAGGGAGAAGAATTTGTAGATGCCTCGATTAATGCGAGGTGCAGGAAACTAGAATTGGCTGGAACGAAGCTGTTGTTTTGTACACCACTTGGCGAGGGAATTGCCGCAACGGTGTTACAAGAAAAAGGGGAAACCCCTTTCTTAGTAAACCTGACCGGGAAAGGGCAAAGCAAAATTTTTGAAATGATGAATGGATTTTGGAGATTCAATCAGTTTTAGAAGGAAAAATGGCGAACCAGTGAAAAAAACTGTTCGTCATTTTTCAAATAGTTAAACCGCATTTGAAGGATTGATTTTCGCTTTTGCAGTATGTTCCTTCTTACCATGTAAAAAGTAGTAGAGCACGGAAGATACCAGTGCAACAAGGCCGAGAATGACATATAGTTTACTGTAGCCCGTTACTGGGATAATGAATCCAAGTAAATAGGGTCCAAAACCAAGTCCTGCGTCAAGGAAAATAAAAAAGGTTGAAGTGGCTAATCCCATAAGATGCGGAGGTGTTAATTTAACCGCAACGGCCTGGGTACTGGACTGGATATTACCAAATCCAAGGCCAATTAGGGCGCCGGCAATAAGCAATGTAATGCCTGTGTCTACCGAACTTAGTATTATCATACCGGCTGCTAAGATAATAAGGGCCGGATACATAACATAGTTGGCACCTTTCACATCCATCAAGCGGCCTGTGAATGGGCGTGAAAGTAAAACGGCAATTGAATACACAAGGAAGAAAAAGCTAGCAGTGCCAACTAGATTAATTTCAATTGCATAGAAATTAATATAAGAGAGAACACTTGAATAACAAAAGGCGATTACAAGAGTGACAATGGCAATTGGCAGTGCCTTTGGCTCAATAAAGTGTGAAAGCTTGAAGCCCTTATTTTCAGTTGCTTGTACCTTTCCATCTAATACTGGCACATATACAAAAATCGAGGTTATAAAGCTGATAACGCCTAAGGCAACTGAGAAAATAAAAATTGATTGGAAATCCGCATGTTGAGTCATATAAAGGCCGATGAACGGACCAATTGCGGTAGAAAGTGCGGCACTCATGCTAAAGTAGCCGATTCCTTCGGCTTTTCGGGTTGCCGGAATAATTTGGGCTGCGATGGTTCCCGTGGCTGTCCCAACCATTCCGGCTGCAATACCGTGCAATAATCGGGTAATAAGCAGAACACTAATATTTATATTTAATAAATATAATAGGGTTGTTAAAATAAAAAACACTAGACCAATGTATAACGTTTTCTTGCGGCCAAGCGACTCTATAAAGCGTCCGGTAAAAAGCCTTCCGATTAATGACCCGATGATAAAGATTCCTGTAACAAGTCCAGCCTGGCTTGTAGAAGCATGGAATTGATCAACAGCATACTTGCCAATAATCACGATTAATAAATAAAAGATGATAGTTACTAAAAAGTTAATCGTGGATACGATGATAAAATCCTTTGTCCATAATTTAGGTCTGAATTGATTCATTTTCATATCCCCTTATCTTGTCATGTTCTTCTGTATTTTTCCCATAATCCGGATGGCTTCGTTTTGTTCATCCTCCGAGACTCCTTTAAGAATTTCCTGTTCGAATTGGTCAATTGTCACACGGACATCTTTATACACATGCCTTCCCATTTCTGAAAGCTGCATTCTTTTTTCACGTTTGTCTTTTCCAGGAACATGCTCTACATATCCTAGCTCTTCCAAGCGATTAATCGTTCTGGTAACGGTCGGTTTCTCGACATTCATATAATGGGATAGCTCCACAAGCGTAGC
This sequence comes from Neobacillus sp. 19, assembly GCF_049463095.1. Classification (NCBI taxonomy): domain Bacteria; kingdom Bacillati; phylum Bacillota; class Bacilli; order Caryophanales; family Bacillaceae; genus Neobacillus; species Neobacillus sp. 19. The sequence continues at coordinate 5,766 of NZ_JBMPZU010000033.1, forward strand.
CGTTCCGATATTTGCTAAGTAGTACATAATGGTCCACTGTGCCCTGTATAGCTGATGTTCAGCGAGATGGATATTCAGCCTATTTTCAAAGGGCCTGTAGAGCATCAATAATTGGTGAAAGAATTTTTGTGAAGACTTAATTGCAAACACCTCTTTTTTCAAAAATAGTTACCGTTGGTAATAGTTAGCTAAGGTAACTAATATAATATAACATATTTGAACATCATATGTCCATTACATGATGAAAAAGGCTCAAACACTAATAAGCTAAAAAAACAATCGTTTAAATAAAAAGTACGAAAAAAGGCGAACAGTGATTGCCACTGTCCGCCTATACTTATTATAAAAGTATAAATTTCAACTTTGAGAATTGTCTAGCTCCAGCGCCCTAGCGGCAAATGTCCTTCGCTCTCCGCCCTACGATAAGTCAACATCGAATCGCCTCAGGCTCTTCGTGTTTCCTTTATCTCAGTTGGAGCGCTCCAGGCCATACGCCGCTGACCAGGGCGCTTTCGCTTTTCTCTCAATAATCCGTTACTGTAAGGTCTCTGTCTAAAAAGGTTTCGATTAATTCGCTGACTTGGTATGCGACCTGCGGAGAATCAAAGTTTTCAAACGCATGTTCACAGCTGTTTTTATAGCCCATGATTTCATCGTAATGGGACAAATGGCGCTCAATTACCGCATCATCATCTTGCCGGTCTTTCTGCCTTTGAATAACTGTGTCCCGATTGGCATAAACGAAAATACGGACAACTCCATCCCCATACATTGTTTTTAGCTTTTCGGTTCCTTCGGGATTGAGAGTCAGATAAACGTAATCATGGTTTTGGAAGGCTTCAACGATGTCCTGCTCACGAATGCCATAATGAATGCCGTCAATTTCGACGCTTTCAAGAAACTCCTGATTTGCTTGCAGTTGCTTGAAGGCTTCTTCCGTAACAAAGTGGTAATCTTCACCATCTTTTTCATAATGCCGGGGGGAACGAGTAGTGTAAGAGAGTACGGTTTCCATATCAAACGCGGTAGCAACCATTTTCGCTATCGTTTTTCTTCCAGAGCCATAGGGACCTGTGTAAACGAAGATTTTTTCTTTCCCTTTGATTTGATACATAGGGGGCCTCCTTTTAGTTTTTTATACCCCTTTTATCTGCGGAGACGTTGACTGGAAGTGAAGGGGATCTATTATCATTATATCAAAACAACATCCTAATAATCTATTATTAGAAAGAAAACAGTCCCTGCGGTAAAAATCGAGGGACTGTCTGTTTCAATTAGTTACTGGCACCATAGCTAATTAGGTTTGTGAAAATGCGGTAGCCGCCTGGAACTTGACCTTGGATTTGACGATAGAAAACAAGGTTTGTATATAGGTACGTTCCTTGGCCGTATTTAGCCATGAGGATCCCGCCATCGAATGGGTCTTCACCTGGGTCATTCATTCTTACAAATGTTTCGTAATGGTTATCCCAATCCATTGGATAGTATAATCCTCTTTCTTGGATCCAATGATCCCAATCACTATCGGTAATCTTATTCGGATAGTTGAAAAGAGGGGAGTCAGGCTGCAATACCGTTACTTTTGCGTTCTCATCTGTAACCCGCCATTTGATGGATGGATTTCCAATTGTTAATGGATACGGAGCTGTCGTATCTTTGTTCCAGCCATCACCCGGCTTATGGTATTGAACGACTAAGTGCCCGCCATTATAAACATATTCTTTAAGACGTTCGTTATTGGCGATTAAGTCAGCCCGTGAAAGGTAGGCACGAATTCCAACAACAATGCTATCGTATTGACTTAAATCAGCTGTTTTCAAATCAGCCTCCGTCAGTTTTGTTACATTTAGTCCAGCGTTATTGAGATAGTCTGCGACTTTATCAAATCCACTTTCCACATAACCAATTTTTAGACTATCATTGTTTAAAAGTTCAAAGGCCACACCATTCACCTGTGCAGGATACTCGTAATAGAAAGTACCAATATGGTCATAATTGATGGTTTGAACAGTTGAATTAAAGGTTTTGCCATTAACCGCGGCTTCCGCAGCAATTTTAAAATCACCCGCTTTAATATCCTTCGGTGGTGCTAAGGTAAAGTCGATAGACTTTTCTTCCAATTGGCTGCTGAATGTCACCTCTGCATTACTTGGGGAGACCTTCCAGCCCTCCGGAGCCTTTAAAGCAACAGATGATTGAGCCGCACCGTCACGGTAGTTTTTCACCTTTACCGTAACAGGGATGGCTTCCTGAATATCTGCCGTATTCACGACAATATCTTCAGGGGATAAGGTAAGACCAACATCCGGAAGAACAGCGATTGTACCGTTTAGATCTTTGATTTGGCTTGTTTTTGTTCCAGTGGATTCATAGGTGACAGCTGCTTGAATGGCCGGTGTTTTGTAGGCATGGTAATACTCGGCATCCTCCGGAACGACTACTTGATAGGAAATTTGTTTAGATTCTCCCGGTGCCAAATGAGTTGTTTTATTCTTTGAGGTAATATTCCAGCCTTCTGGAACCAATAAATCAGCACTGACATTGTGCAGTTTTTGTTTTCCGTTATTTTTAAGGGTTACAGTTACATTTGTTGTTTGCCCTTTTGTCAGGATGTTGAATTCCGAAGAGGCGCTGACATCCAGTTGTGAAGCTGTAAAGCTTGCTGTTTGCAGCTGTTCTTCTTTTATGGAAAGTTTATGAAGCAAATCATTTTTTAACGCTGCGGAAAGCTTGGATTGCTTTGTTTTGTTCTGTAAGTTGCGCACTTCTTTTAATGTGCTCTGTGACTGCTCAAATACCTGCTCCTTGCTTGGATAGGCAGAAACAATCGAGTCTAATTTGCCTTGAAGCTTTGTAAAGTGAACTTTTAGATCATTTTCAGTTTTCGGAAGCTGCTGTGACCACTCCTTAAAATTGTAAGGAACACCAGCGAAAAGTTCGGCATTGTCTCCAACAGTGCTATAAAGTAATTCTAGATTGATCTGTCTCGGTGCGACAGGGATGTTATTGCCCATTCCCTGGCTTTTATGCATAAAGCGGGACTGCTCGCCTAACTGTGGATAAGACATTTGGTAAATGGGATCAAACATCCCAATTTCAATAGACGTTTCTGTCTGTTCCTTTGATTCTGCAGGTAAATACAGTTTTTTCACCTGCCAGACAGATAAGCCCTCTTTTAACTGTTCAGGGAAAATAGCTGGGTCTGCTGCATCTTTAAAGGCGCGTTCAGACAGGATCTCCATTGCACGGTGATGACCGTGCTGGGAATCTACATTTCGAAATGAAGGCATAACAATATCCGGCTGATACGTACGGATAAAGCGGATAAGCCGTTCGTATGTTAAGTCCTCGCCCCATTGTGCTAATGTATCTTCAGGGCTTTTGGAAAAACCAAAATCATAGATGGCATCAGATGTGGTTTCACTAAGATGGAAGGCTTTAACGCCAGTAATCTTAGCCGCTTCAATCATTTCTCTCGAGCGGATGATGCCCAAACCATTTCCTAATTCATCACCAATTTCATTTTGACCGCCTTCCCCGCGGTTACCGATTAGACTTGATGTTTTAACACCGAGCCCCCTGGATAAATAGGCAAGAAAATCACTTCGTTCATCATCAGGATGTGCACCGGTATTTAGAAACGTAACCGTCGTTTCTAGAGGTTTGACAGCATTCCAGAGATCAACATCGGGCTCCTGTGCCTTTGCAGCATTTCCGCTAAATGGCAGCAGTGAAACAACTAATAAAGTGGAAAGTAATCCAAGAAAGAACTTTTTCACCTTTGTAACCCCTTTCAATTTTTAGTATAAATTCTAACTTACACCCTCCTTTTGACAATAGTTGTTAATAGGTTAGTTAAATTACTTAACTAACGGGAGAAATCTCCTACACTTAATAATTAACACCTGGAGCGAGAAAAGTAAATACTCTCCATATTCAGAAAATTAAAACAGTTATTTAGTCCTATAGGCAATGGCAGTGTAGTTATATTAGACTAGAAGTAGATAATGTGCTAAAAGTCGAATTATTAAAAAAATATGTTGTAAACGGTTTCTTTTTGGGTTATATTTTAGTTAATTATTAAAACTAACTAACTCAACAAAATGATTAAGGCCGTGATGCAATGAGTACCAACGAGAACAAAGTTCAAAACAAAAAAAGAATATTGCAATGTATTTTGGAACATGCCCCAATCTCAAGGTCAGAAATTGCTGGGAAAATGAAAATTAGTAAACCGACTGTTTCATTCTTAGTCGATGAACTGATCCAGGAAAAGTGGGTGTTTGAAAAAGGAATTGGCGAATCCACCTCACAAGGAGGCAGAAGACCGATTCATTTGTATTTTAATGAAAAAGCAGCTTATATCATCGGTACAGATATCGGTGGTACAAAAGTAAAAATCATCATCAGCGATTTAAATGGAAATATCGTCGCTGCAAGCAGTTTTCAAACGGAGCAGTACGTACACACTGGTTTATTGAAGAAAGTGGGAAAAGAAATTAGTGTGATGATCCAAAAGAATGACATTGATCCGCAAAAGATTTTGGGAATGGGCGCAGGAGTTCCTGGAATAACAGAAACGACCGGAATCGTCGTCGAAGCGCCAAGCTTAAATTGGATCCGGTACCCTTTCATCAAAGAAGCTGCACGATATTTGTCCTTTCCAATTTATGTGGATAACGATGTCAATGTGGCTGCGCTTGGAGAGCAATGGCTTGGGAATGCCAAACACAAGGAAAATGTATTGTTCATTGCTATTGGCACTGGCATTGGGAGTGGAATTATTATTCATAATCAGCTCTATCGAGGATCCTCCAATGCCGCGGGTGAAATGGGGTATATGGTAACGGATAAAAACGATATGAAAAATGAATTTCAGCCAATTTTTCACCGCTACGGTTTTTTAGAGAGTGTCGCGGGCGGGAAAGCGATTGGTGACAAACTCACAAGAGTAGTACAGCAGCATCCTGACCATCCCTTATACGATCAAGCTAAATCAGGAGAACTGACAGGTGAAATAGCGTTTGTACTGGCAAAAAAAGGAGACAAAATTGCCCTTAAAGTAATAGATGAGGCGATTGAGCATATAGCCTATGGAATTATTAATGCCGCTAGTTTATTAAATCCTGAGGTTATTATTTTGGGAGGTGGTGTGTTAAAGTCATCTGAATTCATCTTACCTAAACTGCGTGAAATTGTGGATCACTATCTTCCTAGTTCAGTAGAATTGAAAGTTTCACAGTTAGGAGAGAATGCAGGTGTATTGGGAGCCGTTTCATTATTTTTACGGGAACATGAAAGCATCATTAACTTTTCTTAAAGAGGGGGACTTTTTGTGAAAAATAAGAAAAAAGTATCGATTATTACCGCATTAACGTTATCCGCATCCCTATTGCTTGCCGCTTGTGGCGGGGATGCTGAAAAAACTTCTAACACACCTTCAAAGAAACCGGCCGACAAGAAAGACGAAGCAAAACTTGAAGAGAAAATTGTCGTTTATTCACCACACGGAAAAGACATCCTTTCTAAATTCGAACAACAATTTGAAGCGAAATACAATGTAGATGTTGAATGGCTCGACATGGGTTCACAAGAGGTGCTTGACCGGATTCGCTCTGAAAAAAATAATCCGCAGGCAGATGTTTGGTGGGGGGCACCTTCCGTAAACTTTGACCAAGCAAAGGACGAGGGCCTTTTAGCACCGTATAAGCCATCCTATGCAGATAGTTTGGACGCAGGCTTCCACGATGCTGACTGGAATTGGTCCGGAACAAGTCAAACACCTGAAGTCATCATGTATAACAGCAAAGAGGTTAAAAAGGAAGATGCGCCTAAGGATTGGGATGAATTATTGGATGCGAAATGGAAGGATAAAATCATTATCCGATACCCGCTGGCATCTGGAACAATGAGAACCATCTTCTCCGCGATGATTTACCGTGATTTCAAAGACTCTAATGATCCAGCAAAAGGGTATGATTGGTTGAAAAAGCTGGACGCAAATACAAAGGAATATTCTGCTAACCCTGAAATGATGTACAACAAAGTCGCTAAAGGCGAAGGCGTCATCTCTGTCTGGGCCATGCCGGATGTGGTTATGTTGAAGGAAAACAAGAATTATCCATTTGAATTTATTGTTCCAAAAAGCGGAACGCCAGTCTTGACTGAAGGAATTGCTGTTGTAAAGGATGCGCCGCATCCAAAAGCTGCCGAAGCATTCTATGAATTTGTCAACACACCTGAAGCCGCTAAATTGTTGGCAGAGGAATTTTACCGAATCCCAACTAGAACAGACGTGAAAGACCTTCCTGCGTGGATTACCGAAACGGAAATTAAAAAGATGGATATCGACTGGAAAGTCTTCCAAAAAGAAAGCGACGGCTGGATGAAGTATTGGGATGAAAACATCAAGAGTGGTGCAAAAGAAATCAAACAATAGGAAGTGTTAGGTAATGGCGTCGATAAAAATTGATCATGTCCAAAAAGCGTTTGGAAAAGTAATCGCAGTTGATCATTTAGACTTGGAAATCAAGGATGGAGAGTTCTTTACTTTCCTCGGTCCGAGCGGTTGTGGGAAAACGACGACCCTCAGGATGATTGCCGGCTTTTACTATCCGACAAAAGGCATTATTCGTTTTGGCGATAAAGATATGACGCGTGTACCTCCTGAAAAAAGAAATACGGGCATGGTTTTTCAAAACTATGCCCTTTTTCCTCATATGACGGTGTTTGAAAATGTAGCTTTTGGTTTAAGAGTAAGAAAAATCTCTGCAAATGAACTGAAAACACGGGTACAGGACGTACTGCGTAAAGTAAGGCTCGAGAAATATTCCGATCGTCAAGTGAGTCAGTTAAGTGGAGGACAGCAGCAGCGTGTCGCCCTTGCAAGGGCATTGGTAATTGAACCTGAAATTCTTCTCCTTGATGAGCCGCTCAGCAATCTGGATGCCAAGCTCCGGGATGAAATGAGAAGCGAAATCTTAAGACTGCAAAAAGAGTATAAAATCACGACTATTTATGTCACCCATGACCAGGCAGAGGCTTTATCGATGAGTGATCGAATTGCTGTTTTTAATTTCGGGGTATGCCACCAAGTGGGGACACCTTCTGAAATTTATAATCAGCCGGCAAATGATTTTGTGGCCAGTTTTATCGGTGAAATCAACCTTTTACCAGTTAAAATTGACCGGGTAGAGCAAGATCATGTAGTAGTATCAGCCCAAGTTGGCTCTGGGTCAAAACAATTGGCTGTACATAATCATCCGTATAATGTAAATCCAGATACGAAAGGTGACCTGTCCTTATCGATTCGACCAGAGGCGATTAAGATTGTTGAACAGCAGACAGAGGGAACCAATATACTAAAAGGAATAATTGAGAAAGTGGAGTTTTTTGGTTCAGTCATCAACCTGAGTGTGAATGTAGACGGCCTCCTTCTGCAAGTGAATCTATTAAACAATCGGTCTCATCAACTTACATCTGGAGCGGATGTGTGGGTCCAATTGCCGAAGGATCAAATCCGGGTGATTCCGGTCATCAGCGGTGATGCCTCATGATAAAAAATCGTGATACCAGGTTTACTATACTGTTGCTGATTCCGGTTCTCTTAGTATTAGTTGCCTATGTTCTCTATCCCTCATTACGGACATTTTTCGAGAGTTTACAAACAAAAAGCGGCCTATCGTTTGCCAACTATCAGGACTTTTTTAGCCAGGAATCAAAAACCAATCTCGAAGCGTTGTGGAATTCCGTTTATATTTCCATATTAAGTGTGCTTGTGAGTGCGCTGATTGGTATTCCGCTTGCCTTTATTTTTAATCGGTATGATTTTCCGGGAAGAGGATTTTTCTCTTCAGCTGCCATCATGCCAATTGTCCTCCCATCATTGGTCGGTGTCATGGCCTTTATGTTTTTGTATGGGGAAACAGGCTTAATTCCCAACGCGATCAAGGATTTATTCGGCCTGGAGAAAGTGCCCTTTAAAATTGGCGGGGTGTCGGGGATTTTAATTGTCCACGCTTATACGATGTATGTCTATTTCTACATGACTGTCTCGTCAGCGATAAACAAAATCGACCCGAGTCTGGAAGAAGCGGCTTTTAATTTAGGTGCCAGCCGTTTTAACGTGTTTTGGAAGGTGACGTTTCCATTATTGACTCCTGCGATTGTTGCGGCCTCATTGCTCGTATTTATGATTTCCATGGCATCGTTTAGTGCGCCGTTCTTATTAGCGGGAGGGTATCGTGTCCTAAGTCTGCAAATCTATTTTTCAAAATTAAATGGGGATATGGAGGTTGCTGCCACACAATCTGTCATTCTATCCATTGTTTCGATTGCCTTCTTATTATTTATGCGCTGGTATCAAAACAGGAAGGATTACCGAATGGCCTCAAAAGGGATTGGTGCCCATCGCAGTGAGGTGAAAAATCCGGTAATGAAATGGATCATGGTTTTGATCGGCATCATTGGCGTGATCATCTTGCTGCTGCCGCACTTCACAATCCTGCTCCTTTCGTTAGTACCGGACGGAACCTGGACGTGGCAAACCTATCCATCGGTGTTTAATTTTGAAAACTACCGATTATTGCTGCAGGATCCAAACATCTTTAAACCACTAAAAAACAGTTTAATTCTAGCGTTTATTGCGACTGCTGGAAACCTGGTGTTTGGTGTATTGACATCCTATCTTCTTGTAAAACGGAAATTTATCGGCAAGAATTTTGTCGATGTATTGGTGATGATTCCATGGGCGCTGCCTGCAACTGTTATCGGGATGAATCTAATCTTTGCTTTTAATGAGCCAAATATTTTTTCATTCGGGAACATTCTCGTCGGTACGTTCTGGATTTTGCCGCTCGCCTATTTTGTGCGTCACATTCCATTAGTTGTGAGGTCAACCAACGCGGTACTCGAGCAATTGGATGATTCCATCGAGGAAGCTTCTCGAAATCTCGGGGCACGCTGGTTTTATACCTTTAGGAGGGTCATTCTTCCGATTATTATGCCGGGTGTCCTCTCGGGAACCTTACTGGCGTTCGTTGAGTCTGTCGGAGAATTCCCAACATCCGTATTGTTGTACACGATTTCCAATCGACCGATCTCGATTGAAATCATGAACCAGCTCAGGATGTTTAACATGGGTCAGGCTGCCGCCTACGGAATGATTCAGATTGCTTTAATTGCGCTTGTTCTGTTTATTTCAAATAAGTTTTTCGGGGTCAAAGCCGAACAATCATTGTCTTAAAATATAACCTCAATCGGTGGCGATGTTTTTCTTCCGCCGCCGATTGTTAGTTAAATCAATCGGAGATGAAAAGATGAGTAAGCTAGAGGAATTTATTAAAACGGAAGGAACGGCTTTTCCAGGCAAAACCTATGTGGAAGAGCTGTTAATGCCGGTATTTAATGATCAGCGCGATTTCCTATTTCATGTCATGTTTGATATTCACCGTGCCCATGTCATCATGCTTGAAGAACAAAACATTATTAAAACCGATGAAGCAAGAGAGATGTTAAAGGGCATTAATAAAGTGGCCAAAACCGATATTAGTCAAATATCGTATCAGCCACAGTTTGAAGATTTATTTTTCATGATGGAGGCCAAAATCGGCGAAGAAATTGGTGCGGAACTAGCGGGGAAAATTCATATTGGCCGGAGCCGGAACGATATGGGTGTGGCCATGTACCGCTTGGTTCTAAGAGAGCATCTGTTGAAATTGCTGCAAAGTGCTTATTGTTTAAGCGATGCCTTGCTCGAGCAGGCGGACCAGCATACCGAAACGTATATTACCGGTTATACCCATACCCAGCCGGCACAACCTACGACGCTGGGACATTATTTACTGGCGATTTATGATGTCTTGCAGCGGGACATTAAACGTTTATGGTCAGCATATGAAACGGTCAACCAGTCATCACTTGGTGCGGCGGCCTTGACCACTACAGGTTTCCCAATTTGCCGTACACGGACGTGTGAGCTGTTAGGTTTTGATAAAATTGTTGAAAATTCCTATGATTCGATTGGCGGAGCGGATTACTTATTGGAAACATCGTCTGCCTTGATGACCTGCATGGTGAACACTGGAAGATGGATTCAGGACTTCTTGCAGCATGTGACAAGAGAGTTTGGTTCCTTTTATGTCGCCGACCCTTATGTCCAGGTCAGTAGTATCATGCCGCAGAAGCGCAATCCGGTATCGATTGAGCATTCTCGCTCGATTGCCAGCAGTGCTTATGGCGATGCTCTGGCCGCGATGAATATGATTCATAATACGCCATTTGGCGATATTGTCGATACGGAGGATGATTTGCAGCCACACTTATATCGCGCCTTTACCAATGCCAATCGCGTCATGAAATTAATGTATGCCGTGATTACCACTCTAAAGGTCAACGCCGAGCATACGAAGAAAATGGCGCATAAATCAAGCATAACGATAACCGAATTGGCTGATACGCTGGCAAGGGATTATAACATTTCTTTTAGAAAAGCACATTCCGTTGCAAGCTTTATTTCGAAAAAAACAATCAGTGCCCGGAAAGAATTATATGAGTGGAAGATTGACGAAATTAACGAAATGATAAGCGGCTTCGTTGATGTCGCATTGACAGAACAGGAATGGAAAAAAATCATTTCGCCGGAATACTTCGTAGAAATCAGGAGCATCCAAGGAGGCCCGAGTCCAAAAGAAGTCGTTCGGATGATCGGCGAGAGAAAGCAGAAGCTGGGCATTCAGACGAAAGATTATGAAGAACTTGTTGAAAAATTAACAGCTTTGCGGAATAGATTAGTAGGGTATACTATTTGATTTTCCTAAATAGTCATTTCATATAAAAGCTCAACCCCGATGTAGTGAAGAAGGCTACGTAGGGGTTTTGAGCTTTTTTAAACTTAAATCCCGATGTAGAAGAAGGCTACGTAGGGGTTTTGAGCTTTTTTAAACTTAAACCCCGATGTAGAAGAGGTCTACGTAGGGGTTTTAAGATTTTTAAAACTTAAACCCCGATGTAGAAGAGGTCTACGTAGGGGTTTTGAGATTTTTTAAACTCACCCCCCGATGTAGAAGAAGGCTACGTAGTGGTTTCAAGAAATTTTAAGCTCAAACCCCAATTTAGAAACGGTCTACGACGCACTTTCCCCCAATTACGACCTATTTTGTATTTGCATTTCCTATCACAATCGTATTTAATTTAACCATATTAAAAAATTCATTTAAGATGGGGTCATATTTATGAAAGCACTTGTGTTTAATACATTTGGCGGGCCGGAAGTACTGAAATATCAGGATATTGCCGATCCAGTAATTGGACCGGATGAAATATTGGTAAGAATGAAAGCAATTGGCTTGAATTTTGCTGATATTTATAGAAGAAAAGGAAACTATCATCTTACAGGCAAGCCGCCTTATATCTTAGGATATGAAGGAGCCGGAATGGTTGAAGAGATAGGAGTAAATGTCCAAGGGATAAGTGTTGGAGACCGGATGGCCTTTGCCGATGTACCATTTGCAAATGCTGAATTGGTCGCCGTTCCAATGGAAAAAGCTATTCCTGTTCCCGATACCATCTCATTTGCTGAAGCTGCATCTGTCTTGCTGCAAGGTCTAACGGCGCATTATTTAACGCAGGATAGTTATACAGTGAAAAAGGACGATAGGGTGTTGGTCCACGCAGCAGCCGGCGGTGTCGGGCAGCTCCTCGTTCAAATGGTTAAACTGTTAGGCGGCAGGGTAATCGGATTAACTTCCTCAACGGAAAAGGCGGCCGCCGCGAAGAAAGCCGGTGCCGATCTCGTTTTTCTGTACAAGGATAATTGGAAGGAAGAAGTACTCGAGGAAACCGACGGCATAGGTGTAGATGTGGTATACGAATCAGTTGGCTCCACGCTGCAAGACAGTTTTGCGGCTACATGTATCGGAGGAACAGTTGTATTCTTTGGAATGTCAGGAGGGGATCCGGCTCCTGTTGACCCAAGAATGTTAATGGATACGTCTAAAACGTTGACAGGGGGGGATTTATGGAATGTACTCACTTCTCATAAAGAGCGGGTGAGGCGTTCCGCTGAGTTATTTCGTTGGATGGAAGAGGGCAAAGTAAAAATATCCGAGCCGACAGTTTTTGCCTTAAGAGATGGTCAGGAAGCACATCGTTTGCTAGAAAGCCGTAAGAGTACAGGGAAAATTCTATTAGTCCCTTAAAAATGAAATAATGATACCAATAAAAGTAATGGCGAACCGTGACTGGCACGGTTCGCCATTGCTTCTTATACCCCAATCACATTCAATGATTGGCGGAGACCTTCAAGCGCGAAACTACTTAAAAATCGATACGCAAATAATGCGATGATTGGCGAAAAGTCAATGGGCCCTAGTGGCGGGATGAATTTCCTAAATAATTTCAAATAAGGTTCGACTAGCTTGTACACCCATTCACCAACTGTTGATGTTTGAAATCTTGGAAACCAGGAGCCAAAAATGGAGATTAAAATCAACCAATAATAAGCCTCAAATGCATATTGTCCAATCTGAAAAATGGTAGAACCCAATTAAATCACCTGTCTATTATCATTTTTTAATATTTTGCCAAACAAACATATATAACATATACGAATATGTCCTAATAAGGTTTCAACAATAACATAATTTTATGTGAAAAAGAATACAAATGCTTTAACAATCTGCTTTGCTTTGGTTTTCTTTTTTTAAAATGTCCTTTACAACTTCCTCAATGGTTACACTCCCAAGTGATTTTTCCATGGCAAGCTGTGCTTCGGAAAAGAGCGGGCTAATGGTATCTTGAATGTTTCTCCCAACCAGACAGGCTGGATTCGGTTTATCGTGCAAGCCAAATAACTCTTTTTCTTGAACAACGTTAACAGCTTTATAAACATCAAGTAATGTAATTTCTGATAAGTCCCTCGCTAGTTCAGCCCCGGCAATCCCAGGGCGGACGCTGACCAAACCGGCATTTTTCAGCATCCCCATGATCTTTCTAATCACAACAGGGTTTGTATTGACACTTTTGGCAATGTATTCTGAGGAACTCACGCCACCCTTATTAATCTCCAATAGCGAAAGTATATGAATTCCGACGGAAAACCGGCTGCTGATGGACAATGAATTCACCTTCCTTCATTTAAAATTCCTAACATTATTATAAGTATAAACGATGGATAATAAATAAGTACATCCAAGTATAGATCCTGGCCGAAATTGTTAAATTAACATTGTTAAAAAAATTCCACAGCAAGATTATTGACAAAGATATCAGTTGTAACTTATATTATTACATGTAATCAAAATGGTTACAACATAAAAAGTTGTCATATATGGAGGGGTTAATTTGAAAATTGCAGTTATAGGTGCTAGCGGGAAAGCTGGAAATCTTATTCTTAAAGAAGCGGTTGATAGAGGTCACGAAGTTACAGCGATTGTACGAAGTTCGGCAAAGCTTCAAAATCAACAAGCTGCGGTACTGGAGAAAGACGTATTTGACTTAAAAGCAGAAGATGTGAAAGCTTTCGATGTGGTCGTCAATGCGTTTGGTGCGGCACCTGGCCAAGAACATTTACATGTGGATGCCGGCAGAGTGCTGATCGAGGCGATGAAAGGGGCACCACAAACGAGATTAATTGTTGTTGGCGGGGCTGGCAGTTTGTTTGCCGATGAAGCTAAAACGATTCGTGTCATGGAAACTCCTGATTTTCCGGCGGAATATTATCCAACTGCATCAAATCAAGGGAAAAATCTTGAGGACCTACAAAAAACGACTGATATTCAATGGACTTTTATTAGCCCGGCTGCATTCTTTAATCCTGAAGGCAAAAGAACGGGTGCCTATCAAACGGGTAAGGATCATATTATGGTCAATGCCCAAGGTCAAAGCTATGTGAGCTATGCCGACTTTGCTATCGCTGTCATTGATGAAATTGAAAATCCACAGCATATTAATGAACGATTTACACTTGTTTCGGAAGCTGAATAATAAGAAAAGCGGAAGCGCCCTGGTCAGCGGCGTATGGCCTGGAGCGCTCCAACTGAGATAAAGGAAACACGAAGAGCCGGAGGCGAATCGATGTTGACTTATCGTAGGGCGGAGAGCGAAGGACACTAGCCGTTAGGGCGCTGGAGCTAGACATTTCTCAAAGTCGAAACTAATAAATTCTAATATAAAATGAAAAAAGATCCAGTTTTCACTGGATCTTTTCCATATTAAACCCCAACCGGAGCTACTTTAACGAGCCAATTAAATGGATCTTCTTTTTTACCAAGCTGTATCGCGGTCATTTCATCATAGATACGTTGTGACAACTGGCCGATTTGATTATCATTGATGGTAATGGAACGATCCTTCAAGGTTAATTCGCCAACTGGTGAAATAACGGCGGCTGTTCCTGCACCGAAAACTTCTTCCAATTCGCCACGCTCGTGTGCGGCAAAAACCTCTTCGATTGAAATTTTCACTTCACGTACAGGGATATTCCAATATTTTAGAAGTTGAATAACCGAATCACGTGTTACTCCCGGTAAAATGCTGCCATTTAAACGCGGTGTGACGACTTCGCCATTCATTTTGAAGAAAATATTCATACTTCCGACTTCTTCGACATACTTATTCTCTTTTGCATCCAGCCATAGAATTTGAGCATAGCCACCCGCATCTGCCTTTTCTTGTGCTTTCATGCTGGCAGCATAATTGCCGGCGGTCTTCACATGACCGACTCCGCCAATGACTGCTCGAACGAATTGCTCTTCAACATAGATTTTAACCGGGCTTAATTGGTCACCATAATAGGCACCGGACGGCGAAAGAATGATAAGCAATTTATATTGACTGGCAGGGCGGACACCTAAATAAGGCTCCGTTGAGAAAATAAACGGGCGAATATAAAGAGATGTTCCTTCCCCTTCAGGAATCCAATCTTTTTCTGTGAAAATTAATTGTTTCAAGGCACCTAATAAAAATTCCTCATCGATTGGTGGAATGCACATTCTTTCACAGGAGTCATTGAAGCGTTTCATGTTTTTTTCGGGACGGAACAGCTGAATTGTACCATCAGCTCCCTTATAAGCCTTTAATCCTTCAAAAATGGCTTGTCCATAGTGAAAAACCATTGCGGATGGTTCAATAGTTAACGGTGCATAAGGAACAATTCGTGGGTCATGCCAGCCGATATCGCCATGGTAATCCATTTCAAACATGTAATCGCTGAAATATTTTCCAAAACCAAGTGAAGCTGTATCGGGCTTTTCCTTTAAGTATTCTCTTTGAATAAAAGCAATTTCTTGATTCATGATTACACCCCATATTATTTTCTATTTTTATTCTTAAGATTACGCTTTATTTTGTGAAAACTCAAGTTAAAATGGTGAAGTTTTTGAAATATTCATTATTTTGGTATAGGTAAATATAGTAATCATATCCAAAGGGGTGAAAAATAGGAACTGTACCCAAAAAGCCGATTCTTCGACATAGAAGAATCGGCCAAAAATCATTCAATGTGCATGGACGCTCTTTTCTTCCATCCAATACGCTTCCCTGATATTAATCTGTTTACGAATTTTTCGGATGATATCAATTGTGACTTCACCCTCTTCGTACAGGTTCTGAATTTCATCCCGTTCTGCTTGAAAAGCTTTCGCACGCAGTTCTCTTTGGATTTCGATATACTGACTAGAATCGGAGCCTTTTTTTGCAAGCTTAAATTTCATTATCATTTCATTGTATTCGCCCATAATGACCAGATAGAGATGTTCATTTTCAAGTGTCATATGTTCCTTTAAAAAATGGATAGCAGCCCTGGCCATATTGACTTTAAGCTTTATGAGCTTTTTCGCCTTTTCATGGCGATTGTTAAGCCTTTCTTGATTTTTCGGCACAAATGACTGAACAAGCTTGTGTACACCTCTTTTTATTAACGACCAAAAGAACAATCTCCTATATTGCATCCGGTTTGTTACAGCAAGCCTCATCCGGTGAATATGTTCTTCAGTTAAATAAATGGTTTCCCGGTCTACCTTTTCCGCTTTTTTCAATTTTTCAACGTATTCGGCTTCCGCATCAAGTGCCTTCATGCGGATTTCCGTTTCAGCTAACTTCAATTGCTCCGTGTTTTCATTCCCTGCATTGATCAGGCGATTTCGGATTTGATTATATGTCGTAATAACGGACACTGCCGCCTCATGATTGTCATCATTCATTAATTCTCGGATGGAACGGATGGCCGCATCAATAGTTTGGAACAAAGCAGATCGTTCCATTTCCTTTCTTAGTTCTTCCGTGTTTTCTTTTTCCGTCCTTGCAAGAATTGGCAAGAAGATGCTCGCGGCAACCAGCGTAACCAAAATAACACCCGCTGCAATAAAAATAATCAACGCGCGGTCTGGAAATGGGCTTCCATCCGCTAGTACATACGGAATTGTAAAGGCACCGGCCAGGGTAACAGCCCCTCTGACACCGGAAATCGTAATGATGCCAACGTCTTTTATCGAAAGATTTGTCAGCTGTTTAATAAGCGGCAATCCCAAGAGCCAAGCACCGCAAATCCATAAGAAGCGAAGAAGCAATAAGGCAGCCGTAATGATGAGAATATACTTGCTTACTTCCCAATTATTAAACAGCGGATTTTTAAAAATCTCATTCATAACACTTGGGATTTGCAACCCTAACAGGACAAAGACCAATCCGTTTAAAATGTAAATGAGGACCGTCCATGTACTTTGGGACACCACCTGCAGCTGCATTGCAGGCGATTGATCACGATCCCGGTAAATCGTATGAACGATACCCGCTGCGACTACTGATAGAATACCGGAAAGGTGAAAATGCTCAATAATGTAAAAAATCACAAAAGGCGTGAGGAGTTGGATGAGCATGTGGATCATAACGTCCTCCATGCCCAGCCGGCGAATAAACATTTTTAAGCGAATAATAAGGACGGCGAGGGCCGCACCTCCGGCTAAGCCGCCAATGGCAATGACAAGGAAGCTCCAGCTTGCCTCTGCAAACGAAAAGACCCCGGTCACAGTTGCGGCGACCGCAAATTTAAACGCCACTAAACCGGAGGCATCGTTCATCAGACCTTCCCCTTCAAGCAAGTGCATAATTGGTTTCGGAATCTTCACCCTGCTTGAGATGGCACCTACTGCGACAACATCTGTTGGAGAAAGAATGGCTGCTAACGCAAATGCAGCCGGCAAAGGGATTGTCGGTATAAGCCAATAGATCAAGTATCCGATGGCAAATACAGTGACAAACACAAGCCCAAGTGCAAGTAATAAAATCGGTTTTCGCAGTTTCCATAATGCCTGCCGTGAAACATGTTTGCCATCATGAAATAATAAGGGGGCAATGAACAGAACGAAGAACAATTCCGGTTCCATCGGGATATGAATGCCTAGCGGAAGCGAAGCCAGCAAAACTCCGAGTGCGATTTGAATAAGCGGCACCGGTATGTATGGTAAAAAATGATTGATGAAACTGGACAATCCGATAATGCTGAGAAGTAATAATATCAGCAAAAAAAATTCCATGGCGTGTCTCCTCTCATATGTATATTGTGTATTCGCTGTATTTTTTTACACCCTATTAAGGGTATTTTCCTTTATTATAATATCAAAACTTTTGCCTGAATTCGTGGAAGGGATTTTTCATGGGAGAAAAGAATACATAGGATAGATTGATTTTATTAAAACAGGGGTGGAAAGTTTGACTGCAGAAAATCAAACACTATATGTAATTGATCAAAAGGATAATCTGGGTTTGGAATTTAGCAAGCTAGTGTCGATGATGAATTATGTGCGGGTGACGACGGTAGAGGAAGTAAAGGATTTAACGGTCGAGGAGTTAGACTTTTTATATGATGGGGATGCCAATTCAGTTGGTATGCTGCTAGCTCATATGGCAGCTGTCGAAAAAGCATATCAGATCGAAACGTTCGAGAATCGGGATTTTACGGAGGAAAAACTTGAGCGGTTAACCCCTGGATTGGAATTAGGCAGCGCTGGTCGGAAACAGTTTAAAGGAAATTCAATCGAGTTTTATCTTCGGGAGTTATCGGCAGTCAGGAACACGACCATTGAGAAATTCAAAACACTCCCCGACGAGTGGTTATTTGAACAAACGCCGTTCTGGTGGAATCGACCGGCAAACAATTACTTCAAATGGTTTCACGTGTTTGAGGATGAGCTAAGCCATAGAGGCCAAATCCGAATTATCAAGAAGATGATGAATAAGAAGAAAAAGTGAGCTTTCCAAGAGAAAGCCCGTGTACCTTTGGAAGTAGAAGCGAGTATGTATAAAACCAATTAATCAAAAATGAAAAGAGCCGCTATTACCATCCAATTTGTTAGTAGCGGCTTAATAATTTTATAAAATAGGCCGTGTCGCTTTCTCAAGCCGTTATTAAGATGTCATCACTTGACCGCCGTTCACATGAAGTGTTTGTCCGGTCACAAAACGAGAATCATCGGAGGCAAGATAAACAAAGGTTGGAGCGACTTCAAAGGGCTGACCTTGACGTTTCATTGGATTGTCTGCCAATGCTACCTGATCGCTAGAGAAACTTGCAGGAATTAAAGGAGTCCAAATACGGCCTGGTGCAATGGCATTTACTCTGATCCCTTTGTCAATCAAGTTGTGTGCTAATGCACGGGTGAAGCTAACGTTTGCTCCTTTTGTTGCCGAGTAATCCATCAATTGGTCATTTCCATAATAGGCCACAACGGATGCCGTATTAATGATGGAGCTGCCTGCTTTTAAGTAGGGAAGGGCTGCGCGAGTTGTGTAAAAATGTGAATATATGTTAATTTTAAATGTCTCATCGAACTGTTCATCCGTAATATCAAGCAGGCTTAATTGCTGGAACTGGATGCCGACATGGTTGCAAAGCACATTAAGTTTACCAAAGGTTTGGACGGTTTTTTCGACAATCTCAACACATTGCTCCTTTTGCCTCAGATCACCAGGTAATAATAAACAGCGCTGACCGATTTCTTCAATTCTTGTCTTTGTTCGATTGGCATCCTCGTGTTCATCTAAATAGGCAATGGCCACATCGGCCCCTTCTTTCGCAAAGGCAATCGCCGCAGCCGCGCCCATTCCACTATCACCGCCAGTAATAAGCGCAACTTTTCCGGATAATTTTCCGCTTCCTTTATAATTCGGGTTCTCAATAATCGGTCTTGGTACCATTAATTTTTCCACACCGGGCTGACGAAGCTGCCTTTGCTCCGGAACTGTAATCGGAATGTCTTCATAACGAGTGATCTTTCCGTAATGGGGGTACATTGGATAATTTTGATTAGCCGGCTTCTCATGCTGATCGTGTGCCATGAATATCCTCCTAGAAAAAGCATTTTCCAGTTACATTATGTTATCTGGGCGGACCGGGTGCTTGTTGGAGTGGAAAAAAGTATGATTGGTACGGGCTCAATAAGGTTCAATGTGGAATATTGTGAAGGGTAGAAGGGAATGCGTCAAGGAGGTTACTGCTTTGCATTACTATCAATTCAGTCGAGAAGTCATGCTTTTGTTAGAGGATCATTCGGATGAAAAAGTAGAGCTAGTATACAATAATAATCCTTATGCTTTTAAAATGCCTAAAATAGGGCCGAGACCGCCTTATTACTATAATCCAAGATATGAGCAGTATTATCCTGTGATCTAGAATGAATCCCAAAATTTTAGTATACATTTAAACGTTTTTAGGTTATTCTAATAATTACAAAATTATATTAGTATACGATGATAGGTTTTAAGTAGTCTTTTTATCCCTGTTTTAGAGAGCTAGTGGCCGGTGAGAACTAGTACCAAATAGAAAGATGAATTTCGTTCTTGGAGTATCTTTTTCGACCTTTGGAAGGAAAAGACGGGTTGTCCACGTTATCGACATTAAAGCTGGAGAATTGGATAACCGTATTCTCAATTAGGGTGGTACCGCGATATAGTCGTCCCTACGTATACACGTAGGACGGCTTTTTTTATTTTTTATAAGTTCGAATGAAAAGAGGGTTTGTTTTGAAAAATGCAGAACAGTGGTCATCGAAGATTGGTTTTATTTTAGCTGCAGGCGGATCTGCCATTGGGCTTGGAGCGATATGGAAGTTTCCCTACATTGCGGGAGTAAGTGGGGGAGGGGCATTCTTTTTTATCTTTATTCTATTTACCTTATTTTTGGGTCTGCCTTTGCTTATAGCTGAATTTGTGATAGGGCGCAAAACCCAGAAAAACGCCATTGAGGCTTATAAAGAACTAGCCCCCGATGGGAAATGGCATTGGATTGGCTACTTAGGAATTGTCACCTGTTTTATTTTGCTCTCATTTTATAGTGTCATTGGCGGCTGGATTATCAGTTACATATGGAAGGCTGTTTCAGGTCAGCTGAATGGATTGGATCAAGCAGGGTATGCACAGTTATTCGGTGAAACCATTTCTGATCCTTCTATTAGCGTTGGTGTGCAATTAATCTTCATGCTTCTCACCATCGTCGTTGTGGCAAAAGGGGTTCAAAAGGGAATTGAAAAAGCAAGTCAAATTATGATGCCGGTTTTATTTATTCTTTTTATCATCCTAATCGTTCGGTCTTTGTCACTTGAGGGGGCAATGGAAGGTGTTACTTTCTTATTTAAGCCGGATTTTCATAAAGTAACGGCGGAAACGATTCTTTTTGCTTTAGGACAATCCTTTTTCGCCTTAAGTGTCGGTGTTTCGGTAATGGTGACGTATAGCTCCTATTTATCAAAGAAGGAAAGTTTAGTTCGCTCCGCCTTTTCGATTGTAGGTTTAAATATCTTTATTATTATTTTGTCGGGTCTTGCGATTTTTCCTGCGGTGTTTTCATTTGGGTTAAAGCCTGATGCCGGTCCGGTATTATTATTTAATGTGCTGCCAAATGTATTTAATCAAATGGCCTTTGGCATGGTCTTTTTCGTCGCCTTCTTAGTTTTATTCTTATTTGCGGCTTTGACCTCTGCCTTTTCCATGCTTGAAATCATTGTTTCTGTGATTGCTAAGGGAGATGTCAACAAAAGAGCAAAATGGTCATGGATCATCGGAATTGCGATTTTCCTTTTTGGCACCCCATCCGCGCTATCCTATGGTGTCTTAAGTGATGTTCTAGTGTTTGGCAAGACGATTTTTGATGCCGCGGATTATTTAGTAAGCAATGTCTTAATGCCGATTGGGGCATTATTAATCTCGATATTCGTTCCGCTGAAAATAAAAAAATCAGCACTCTACGAAGAACTAGCATTAGGAGGAGGACTGCCACTAGCACTATTCCGCGCCTGGTTTGTTCTCATTCGCTACGTCGCACCAATTGCGATTTTATTTGTTTGCTACCATGTCATTAGGGGATAAGGGGTCAGATAAGGTGTCAGGCACCAATACCAATACGGAGGTAGTAGAAATGGTGCCTGACACCCTTTCTACTGCCGATGTATTAGTAAGGGTGTCAGGCACCATTTTTTTATCCGCGGTACATTGTCCATTTTCCAATATCTTTGAAGCCAAGTTTCTTGTAAATACGGCCGGCTTCTGGATTGTCGTAAAAAAGACAAAGTTTTTTCCCTTCGTCTAAAATATCCTGAAATAATCTTTGCATAATAGCAGTTGCAATGCCCTGACGGCGGTATTCCTTACGGGTGCAAACACCGACAATCATGGCCGACAGGGAATTTTCGGCAGTTGTGGAAACACAGGAAGTGATGACATTATTATCTTCCGTATAATAGGTTCTAGATGTATTTGATTCCATCGCTTGCACTAATATCTCCCGCGCATCACTACTAATATGAAATTCTTCAATCGATCCGCGAAGCTCAATAATTTGATCTACATCCTTAATTGTCGCCTTATTAATTGCGATGGACTGATTCTCGGTACTAAGGTATTCATCCGTAAGGCATTCCGCAAAGAAGGTTACTTGCTTCTTACCAAGGTGTAGGTCATCAAAAACTTCGAATTGTTCTACGATGTCAGACTTCCCAGATAATAGAATCGGCTGATTGTACTGTTTCATAATCGTAACAAAGCCCTCGGTATCGAATTCTCCCTTAGCATATGGAATAAAAGATTGATGAAACCTTAGAATTACAGCTTTAATCATATTCTCTTCATCAAACTCTGCCCAAATCTCCTGGAATTCCGAAGAATATCCGAAGACCTCTAGATCCCCAATAATAAATAGATTAATAGAAGGTTCCTCACTTAAAAAAGTGATAACCTGCTGGTGATCTTGCTCTGTCAGCTTTCTAATCACGTCACATTCCTCCTCGTTTTTTATTAGAATATACACACAATTTTAAAACATCAAGTCTTTTTTGAGGAGTACAACAAATGGGAAAATTTCCACTGCGGCTGCTATTCTTGACATGTTCAAGGATAGGTATTATTATTTGTTTAGACGTCTAAATACTTTTTGCATAGTGTAAATAGAACAAATTCAGAAATTCTTCATTTAAATAGAAACGAATAGAGGAGCTGATTGTAATGGGAAGATTATTAAATAAAGTGGCGATTGTTACCGGCGGTGCGTCTGGAATTGGAGAAAACATGGTAGACCTTTTTAGTAAAGAAGGTGCTATTGTGATAGCAGCTGATATTAATGAAGCTGCACTTGAAAGAGCCAGTCAGAAGGAAAATGTCTATGGAATGAAATTGAATGTGGCTTCCGAAGAGGATTGGGAGCAAATGTTAAAGGAAATTAAAGACCGTTTTGGAAGAATTGATATTCTCGTTAACAATGCCGGCATTTCTTCTGAAAAACCAGTAGAAGAGATCCATATTGATGATTGGCAAAAAATGTTGACAATCAATGGATTCGGACCATTTCTTGGGATGAAGCATGTCGTTCCATATATGAAGGAACAACAAAAGGGCTCGATTGTAAATATCTCCTCTTATACGGCACAAATCGGGATGGGCTTTAACCATTATTCAGCATCCAAAGGGGCAGTTCGTGCGATTTCTAAAGCAGCGGCAACGCAATATGGCCGTTTCGGTATCCGCGTCAATACGCTATTCCCGGGAACGATTGAAACCCCAATGACGAAAAATCTAGAGTCTTCGAAAGAAATTATGAAACATTTAGTTGCGATGACACCGTTACAACGACTTGGCAAACCAGAGGATGTTGCGAATGCTGCCCTTTTCTTAGCAAGTGATGAATCCTCCTATATCGCTGGCGCTGAATTGGTTATTGATGGCGGCTATTCCGCTCAATAATTCAAACTGCAGCCCCTTTTTTAAAGGTCCCTTTTCAAAAAAGGGGCCTTTCCTATATAGTTAGAAGAGTAAAATTTTTTTGAAAGCAGGGATATCGTGGAAAATCCATCTATCTTTGAACTCATCCATATGATGGATAAGGTAAACAATCGCTTGATTATCGAGTGGAATAAAATGTTCAATGAAAATATTGGCATCTCGCATATATTAGTTTTGTCGCATTTGAAGAATCATGGGAAAAGCAGGCCATCAGATATTGCGAAAGCACTCGGCCTAGCCCCGCCCTCGATTACACATCTCAGTGAAAAATTAATTCAAAAAGAGCTCGCTGTGCGCGTGACAGATGAAGGAGATAAAAGAATTCTTTATTTAGAGATCAGAGATGAAGGGCTCCGCATCTTAACGAAAGCACAAGAAGAAGGGAAAATGCTGCGGAAGCAGCTGTTTGAAAAATTAACAGCCGAAGAACAACAACAGCTCTTAGGAATCTATTCAAAACTAATTTAGAATAAAAACCGCTTTTCTTTAAGGCTGTCTAGTATACATTGGTATTAATTTCCAATAATCTTTCCGCCATGAAACATTATTATCTCTAGTCTACTTTTATAAAACGATGCAATAAGGTTGCTCTAGACCCACCCATATTTGGATTGCTATCATATGGATGTACTTTGGTGGGAGGCTTTAAGGATGGAGACAGAAAAATATCAAAATCTTAAATTAGGTGAACGCGGAGCAATCATTAGCATAATTGCTTACATATGTTTATCGATCTTAAAACTGGCAATTGGATATATCAGTAACTCCGCTGCTTTGAAAGCAGATGGTCTTAACAATACAACCGACATCATTGCTTCATTAGCTGTATTTATCGGATTGAAGCTTTCACAAAGACCGCCAGACGCCGATCATGGGTATGGTCATTGGAAAAGTGAAACGATTGCTTCGCTGGTGGCTTCTTTTATCATGTTAGCAGTTGGTATAGAAGTGTTGACCGAAGCGCTGACTTCCATGTTTCAGGGAGGAAAAGAGTCTCCAGATATGATTGCTGCTTATGTAGGGCTTTTTTCAGCAATCGTCATGTATGTTGTTTACCGATACAATAAAAAGTTGGCAGCAAAAATTAATAGTAAATCCGTGATGGCTGCGGCTAAAGATAATATTTCTGATGCGTGGGTCAGTATTGGAACAGCTGCCGGTATATTTGGCTCTCAATTACATATGCCCTGGATGGACACCGTAACGGCCATGATTGTAGGGCTCTTAATCTGTAAGACAGCTTTGGATATCTTTAAGGAAGCGTCTCATGATCTTTCCGACGGATTTGATGAAAATAAGATTCAGCTTTACCAAGAGGTTATTACCAAGGTCGACGGAGTGGAAGGAATAAAAGAAATTAAGGGGAGAAACTATGGCAACAATGAAGTCATCGACGTAGTTATCCTCGTTCATTCTACTTTAGATATTCGCGAAGCTCATGACATTGCTACACATGTTGAAAAAGTGATGATGAAGGATTACGGAGTCTACGATGTTCATGTCCATGTGGAACCAAATTTGAATGACAAAAAAGACGCAACTTTAGGCTTATCGGAAAAGACTGCTCAAGATTAATTGAAACTAAATCGGTTTTTATTCGTATACCTAGGACAAAGATAGTAAGGAGAGTGTGTAATGTTCCTAGCAGAACTTCACCAGGAGGAGAGAGAAGCATTTCTTGAACTGGCTGCTCTGATTGCCAATATTGATGGAAACTTATCTGTATTTGAAAATTCTATCCTAAACAAATATAAAAAGGAAATGGACCTTGAAGATTATAAAATAACAGGTTTGGCGATGGAGGATATTCTTAAGAATTTCAAAACAGAACGATCGAAAAATATCGTCTTAACTGAACTCTTTCAATTAATTTATTCAGATGGAGTTTTTACTGAAAAAGAAAGCGAAACTGTCCAGTTGATCAAGGCGCACTTCGGATTTGATTCAAGCGAATTTGCAAGTTTCAAGGATTGGATTTTAAAAATTAAGGAATTATCGGTTCCTGAGGAACGAAGTCAAAATTAACAAAACAATCAGCCGGTGCAGCCCGCTGATTGTTTTTTTGATTATAACCTAAATTCCATTTCCTCCTCTGCAATATGAAATCCTTTTGCTTTAATCTCTTGACGAATGGACTGCTCCGAATCAATCGCCGGATTGGAATGATTTAAATGGGTGAAATATATCTCGGTTTTTTCCGCTAATTCTTGCAGCTGTTCCATTGTTTCGACCATGAGCGGGTGAGGGATTTCGCGATAATCTCGGCCAATATGCTCAAGGTCTTTCGATGAATGGAAGGTCCCATCAAGCAAACAGATGTCCGCTTCCTCACATACGGCATGAATGTCGTGTTTCCATTCGTGCCAGCGATCAATATCCGGAACATAGAGGACCTTTTTATTCGGACCCTTAATCCAAAAAGCAAATGTTTCGGAAAATTCATTTCGATGCGGCACATCAACAGGTGTAACCGTGACAAGGGGAGAAACCTGAATGTCCTGCCCGTCCTGGATTTCTTGAACGGTGATATTCCCCAGCTTGGTTAATTGGCTCCATGGAGCTTGTTCTTCTAATAAATGTTTCATTTTTGTGCCCGCCAGCACCGGTATTCCGCTAGCACCGATGGCTTCCCGGCCTAAAAATAGTAAGCCGGGGTAATGACCCAAATGGGCATGTGTTAAAAAGATGCCATCCATCAGCTTCCCTTGCAGGTTGTACTTCATTTGCAGCCTAGCCAATTGTTCTTTCAAATCAGGTGTTGCATCAATCAAATGCCACGTCTCTGCGTCTGGCTCGATAATTGCCAATGACGCGGCGAGGCGCCTAAACTGCGGATTGCTAATGGCCTGTGTACAATTTTTACAAAAACAATTTGGGTGGGGCAGGCCGGCATCTTGAGCCGTTCCTAATACACTTAAAATGACCTCACTCATATTGCAACACTTCCTTTGTCATCCTTATTATTGGTTTCATGACTATAGTTCTTTTTTGTAATCGTCCAGCCGGTAAAACCGAATAATATATTCATGAGCGGGACAAGGAAGGCAAAGAAAGCAAATGGAATAAATTCACCAGGGCTGACACCGAGGATTCCTGCAGCAAATACGGCAGGTACGCCCCACGGGACGAGGTTAATTCCAACGGTACCAGCTGCTTCCACACATCGAGAAAGGTTTTTCGTATCAATACCCATCTCCTTATAGTTTTTCACAAACGTTCTTGCAGGTAAAATTATCGCTAAAAATTGCGCCCCGCTGGCAAATGCTACAACAAAGGTAGAAAGGATAGTGGAGCTGATTAAGGTTCCAGCCGAATGAACTTTGGACATCATCTTTTTCGTTAACACTTCGAAGGAGCCAGTCTCCTCTAGAATGCCCCCAAGAGCAGTTGCAAGGATTAACAATCCAATCGTCCCGAGCATGGACATAAGTCCGCCGCGATTTAACAGGGAATCTAACGCTTTAACGCCAGACTCTACGTGGAATCCGTTTGTCATGACTTGAATAATGGAAGTTACGGCTGCTCCCTGGACAAAAATGGCTAGTAAGCCGCCTAAAATACTGACTCCCATTAAGGCAGGGATGGCCGGTGTGCGTTTAATCATTAAAATAATCGTTAATACAGGCATCAATAATAATAACTGATGGATGACGAAAACATCGTCTAAACCTGTTTTCATCGTATCGATCACATTCGTATCGGCGCCGCCATTCGTTGCAGTGGTCTGGCTGACGAACCAATATAAAATAATTGAAATAACAAATGCCGGGATCGTATCCCAAAGCATGTGCTTCACATGGCTGAATAAATCGGTTTCGGCCATCGCTGGTGCAATGTTGGTAGTGTCAGATAGTGGTGACAATTTATCCCCAAAATAGGCTCCAGAAATCACCGCTCCTGCAACAAGCCCCGGAGAAAAGCCAAGTCCTTCACCGATCGCCATAAAAGCAAGTCCAATGGTCGCAATCGAAGTAAACGAGCTTCCTAATGTGATAGAGATAATGCCGGTTACGAGTGCCACAATCGGCACAAACAGGGATGGTTCAATAATAGAAAGTCCATAGTAAATCATGGTCGGGATCACCCCGCTCGCAATCCATGTTCCGACAATGATTCCGATAATCAGTAAGATAAAAACGGCGGGTAAGGCACGCGCCACGCCCTTCACCATCATCTCTTGGACTTCATCCCAGCTCCAGCCGGCAGCAATGGAAACAACTGCGGCGGCAATAACACCGATCATTAACGGAATATGCATTCCCGCTTTCCAAATAAAAATCGATAAGGCAGCAGCGCCAATCAATGCAATGATAGGGATAAGCGACATCCCAATTGAAAGTTCCTTTTTCATTTACACCTTCTCCTTTAATTATATTTTTGAAATAAAAAAAGCCCCCATCCCAAAAAAGGGACGGAGACTCTCCGCGGTACCACCCTAGTTAGCAGATTCATATTCTGCTCGCTTGATTAGATAACGGCCGAAACCGGAAATCAGCTCCCTATCTGTAATTCACCATACCCTTTGCCTGTTTTGCAGCCACCAACAGGTTTCTGATTTCAAAATGGTATCAGCTACTTTAATAGTTCAACGCTTTTATGCTTTTATGCAGTTAAGTGATTATAGGAATATATTATTCGAAACGGGGATTATAAGTCAATCTATTTTTATTAGAGGTTCGTTATAACAACTATTCTAAATATTTCACAAACAAACCTTGACATTGGCAAATTATAGCTGTAGAGTAAGAATAGTTTTTAAACTTAATAGTTAATTTCTTATCCAGAGAGGTGGAGGGACTGGCCCTTTGATACCTCAGCAGCAGACATTTGTACTGTGCTAATTCCAGAAGCGTACGGCTTGAAGATAAGAAGAGCAATTAGCCCTGTGATGCCAAAACCTCTTCTTATTAGTAGAAGAGGTTTTTTATCGTTGATCATTAAGCGGCAATTAGGATCAGTTGTATTTTTTACTGCAACAATTAATCCAACTAAGTGTATGGGATTACTAAATGATTAAGGAGGAGTTACAACGATGTATTGTATGGATTTATCAGGAAAAGTAGCCATTGTAACCGGAGGGGCGCAGGGAATTGGCAAAGCGATTGTGGAGGGACTTTTAGAATGCGAGGCGAAAGTAGCTGTCATTGACAGGGAAGTTAGTTCTGAACACTCGAATGATCGGATATTGTATCTTCAGACAGATGTTTCAAAAAGCGAACAAGTCGATGAAATGGTTCTTAAGGTGATTGAGTACTTTGGCCGATTAGATATTTTGGTTAACAATGCCGGAATTTCCTCAATGGATTACGCCGTTGACATTAAAGAAACTGATTGGGATCGCGTAATGGACGTGAATGCCAAAGGGGTCTACCTATGCAGTCAAGCAGTGGCACGTTTTTTAAAAAAACAAGGACAAGGCGGGAAAATCATTAATATTTCTTCTCAAGCAGGGAAAAATGGCTATCGCCTGATGGGAAGTTATGTTGCCTCCAAACATGCTGTTCTAGGGTTTACTAAAGTAATGGCAATCGAATTAGCGAAAGATCAAATCAATGTCAATGCTGTTTGTCCCGGGATTGTTGAGACGGATATGAAAAGAAATGAAAGAGTCATTGGCGGTGAATTAAGAGGAGTAGATGCAGATGCCATTAAAGAGGAGGATTTTTCCCAGGTTCCACTGGGCAGAACCGCAACCCCGCAAGATATTGCCAATGTGGTCGTCTTTTTAGCATCCAAATACTCAGATTATATGACAGGTCAAGGCATCAACGTAACGGGCGGCATGACGATGAACTGATACATATTTTTAAGAGAGTGCAGCGATTATCGATTCGCTGATAAAACGTCTAAATTCGCCGATAAAATTAAATATTCGCCGATAAATCACATAAATTCGCTGATATAACTACTAAAAGGGGTGGAGGAATACATGTCTACTAAAAAAGAGAAGCAAGGAAGTCTCCTTGCCCTATTACCATTGTTGATTTTTGTACTGCTTTTTATTGGCACAGGAATCATCACAAAGGATTTTTCCAAAATGCCATTGAGTGTGGCGATTATTATTGCGGGAGCCATCGCTCTAATGATGAACAGAAAGGAAAGTCTGACTAAAAAGATTGATATTTTTTGTAAAGGTGCCGGGCACCCCAATATTATACTAATGTGTATCATCTTTATTTTAGCAGGTGCATTCGCTGGAGTGGCAAAAGGAATGGGAGCAGTTGAATCCACGGTTAATCTTGGATTGTCACTATTACCAGAGAATTTGTTAATGGTCGGGCTTTTCATTATTGGCTGTTTCATTTCAACCTCCATGGGAACATCAATGGGAACCGTTGTTGCATTGGCGCCCATTGGGATTGGGATTGCTGAACAAACGGGCATTCCGATGGCATTAGCCATGGCGACTGTGATTGGCGGTGCGATGTTTGGCGATAACCTCTCGATGATTTCGGATACGACCATCGCAGCTGTAAGAACGCAGAATACGAATATGAAAGATAAATTTAAAACTAACTTTTTCATTGTGTTGCCAGGGGCGATTCTAACCGCAATTATTCTTGGCGTCATCACTGCAGGCAATCAGGCAAGCGTTGGCGGCGATCACCCATATGAAATGATTAAAGTTCTTCCATATCTCGCTGTTTTAGTGACAGCACTATTGGGAGTAAATGTTTTAATCGTGTTAATAGGTGGAACGATATTTGCCGGAATTATTGGAATCGCATACGGGTCATACAGCTTTACTGAATTTTTACAGGCCGTGGCACAAGGTGTGATTAGTATGGAAGACTTAGCGATCGTTGCTTTAATGATCGGCGGGGTTGTTGAAATCATTAAACATAATGGGGGAATTGATTACCTCCTGCATTTTATTTCAAGCAGGATTAAATCGAAAAAAGGAGCAGAGTTTGGAATCGCCGGATTGGTAAGTGCAGCTGACATTGCAACTGCGAATAATACGATTTCCATTGTCATGGCAGGACCATTAGCGAAAGAAATTGCAGATGAATATGAGATTGATCCGCGAAAATCGGCAAGTTTGCTCGATATTTTTTCTAGCTGCTGGCAAGGGATTGTTCCTTATGGCGGTCAATTCCTTGTTGCTGCGGGATTAGCTTCGATTTCACCTGTCAGCATTATGCCTTATTCCTTTTATCCAGTCTTGCTAGGGATTTGTGGCGTGATTGCCATCCTTATCGGTTATCCAAAATATCGCAAGCCAATGAATGCAGCTGGGACAAATAACGTGTCTTCCTTAGAAAAAAAGACTTCTTGAGTATATTTTTCAAGATGGGGTTGAAACCAAATTTAATAATGTAAAAGTATAGGAGTGTTATCTTATGGTAAAGCAATTGAACGTGGAAAGTTTTAATTTAGATCATACAAAAGTAAAAGCACCGTTTGTACGCTTAGCAGGGGTTAAAAATGGACAAAACGGGGATGTCATTCACAAATACGACCTTCGTTTTAAGCAGCCAAACAAAGAGCATATGGAAATGCCGGCAGTTCATTCGCTTGAACACTTAATGGCTGAAAATATTCGTAATTATTCTGCTCATGTGGTAGATGTAAGTCCAATGGGCTGCCAAACAGGTTTTTACTTAACGGTCATTAATCATGATAACTATGATGAAATTTTGGATGTGCTAGAAAAAACATTAAATGATGTACTGGCAGCTGAAGAAGTTCCTGCTTGCAATGAAGTGCAATGCGGGTGGGCGGCAAGCCATAGCCTTGAAGGGGCAAAAGAGCTGGCAAGAGAAATGCTTGCGAAGCGGAATGACTGGAACGAGGTTTTTGGAGAAGAATAAAGGAAAGGAAAATGGAAGGCGTCAAGCCTTCTATTTTTTCTAGGCGCAACACCTATTGTATTCAGGATTTATATGTCCTTTAAAAAACTGAAAAATGTGAAAGTTAATTGACTTACTATTGTAAACGTTTTATAATCTGGTTATATATTGGGTTTCATGCGACTGGTTCATACTGGGCATGGAAAGCAAAGCTTAGGAATTCTCGGAGAATTTCTTGGTTTTGTTTTCCGTGCCCTTTTGCTTTTCATAAAGCTTCTAATCCTTAAAAAAATAAACTTCTCATTTTTAGGGGGTGATAAAACTTATATTGCACAGGTTTTAGGTTGGTATTAGTGGTAAAGAACTATATTCATTAAAGAAAGTAGGGGGAGTTTTTGAAAAAAGGTTTTTTGTTAAATCTAACTATCATTTTTGCTGTATTATTTAGTGGCATAAGTGGATTTATAGCACCAGTTCAAGCTGCTTCAGAAACAGTGAAATATCAAATTTATCCCAATCCTCACGAAATTCACTATCAAGGTGGACAATTTGATATAAGTAATACGATTAATATTGTATTTGAATCAAATATTGATTCTTATACAAAAAAAAGAGTAGAAGAAATAGTTGCGAGTAAAAATATAAAATTTACAGTATCGAATGAAATCGTTGCAGATAAAACGAATTTTTTAGTTGGTGTCTATCAGTCAAAAGAATATGTAGATCAGTATTTCGAAACACACCAATTAAATGATGCAGCAATTTTTGAAAAGCTAGATGCGAATATTGTTTCTGTCGATAATAATGTTATTGCTGTACTGGGAAAAGATGTCGATTCTGCTTTTTATGGTGTAACAACTGTAAAACATATTTTCAAACAGATGAAAGATCGTACCATTCAAGCATTAACCATTAAAGATTATGCGGATGTTAAAGGCAGAGGGTTCATTGAAGGGTATTATGGAGAACCATGGTCAAATGAAGATCGCGCCGAATTAATGACCTTTGGCGGAGAATTCAAAATGAATTCTTATATCTATGCTCCTAAAGATGATCCAAAACATAATGGCAAATGGAGAGAATTATATACAACAGAAGAACTTGAGAAAATTAGCAAACTGGCTGAAGCGGGTAATGCTAGTAAAACTAGATTCGTATATACACTTCATCCATTTATGAATAATGCTATTCGTTTTAATACCGAAGAAAATTATCAAGCAGACTTAAATGTGATTAAAGCGAAGTTTACCCAATTACTTGATGCAGGAGTTCGGAAATTTGGTATTCTGGCTGATGATGCAGGAGTTCCTCCACAAGGGGCACAAACCTATGTGAGATTGATGAACGACTTGACCAATTGGTTAGTTGAGCAACAAACAAAGTATCCTGGTTTGGTAACAGATATGATTTTCTGTCCAAATGATTATATGGGAAATGGCAGTAGTGCACAAATCCAATCGTTAAAACAATTACCGAAGTCTGTTAGTATTATTCAAACAGGTGGTAAGGTTTGGGGAGAGGTTTCAAATAACTTTACTCAGACATTTACGAATAATGCTGGAAGAGGACCCTACTTATGGATTAACTGGCCTTGTACGGATAACTCTAAAAAACACTTAATCATGGGTGGAAATGAAACATTCCTGCAGCCTAATGTTAATCCTGCAAATATAGAAGGTATTGTGTTAAATCCAATGCAACAATCAGAAGCAAGTAAATCAGCTATTTTTGCTAATGCCGATTATGCTTGGAATATTTGGGATAATGTTGATCAAGCAAAGAAAAACTGGAATGACTCATTTGCTTACATGGATCACCTAAACATTAATGAAACTCCTGCTTCCAATGCTCTAAGAGAGTTGTCCAAGCATATGATCAATCAAAATATGGATACCCGTGTAGCTAAATTAGAAGAATCAGTGGAATTGGCTCCAAAGTTAAATGAGTTTAAAGCCGCCTTAGGTAAAGGAAAAATTACGGATAAAGCACAAGCGTTAATTGCAGAATTCGAAGTTATTCGTGAAGCTGCGGAAACTTATAAAGCTAACCCTGGTAATGAAAGAACAAGAGATCAGATTATTTATTGGTTAGATAGTGCTGTGGATACGGCGAATGCAGCTATTTTCTTGTTAAATGCTGAAATTGCTCATGAACAAGGCAATGCGTCTGCTGTATGGGAAAACTACAGTCAAGGTCAAGCTTCTTTCGATGCTTCAAAGAATCATCCTTTCCGATATATTGACCATTATGAATATGCTGAAGTAGGCGTACAGCATATCGTTCCATTTATCAAAACAATACTAAATGATGTATCGATTAAGGTTCAATCGATTGTAAATCCTGATAGCAATTCAGCTAGAATTATTACTAATCGGACAGATACTCCTACTGGTAGCTTGGAGAATCTGTTAGATAACAAATTGGGTACCGAAGTGATCTTTAAAAATCCTAACTCCATTTCAATAGGTACGTATATTGGAGTAATTTACGAAAAACCTCTTACTCTTAATACAGTGCGCTTTGAATTAGGACAAGCTGGCAATGCCAATGATACCTTTACAGAAAGTAAGGCTCAATACACTGTTGATGGAGAAAATTGGATTGATATCGAAGATGCTCTATATGGTCATGTCAGCAAAGTAGTGTTAGAGAATTTAAATCTAAAAGCAAGAGGTATTCGTTTAATCGCAACGAAGGATCGTACAAATACATGGTTGGGTATTAAAGATATCGTTGTTAACGAGACCGCAGTAGAAAATGAAACACCACAATATCAGTTGATGGTTCCTGCACACTTTAAAGTGTATCAAGGAAGCGCAGAAAATTTATTTGATGGGAATGACAATACTCATATCTGGTATAACCCTTCAGGAACGATTAAAGATACGTCTGTTGCTGGAGATTATATTGGGGTAGATTTACAAAAGGTCACTGATATAGGTAGGGTTTACTTTGCTGTAGGTAGGGATACTGGTGACAAGTGGACAGAGTATCAGTTAGAATATTCAAATGATAATGTGAATTATACATTAGTCAAGAAATATACAGGTAAGGCTTCAGGCATGGATAAGGTTGAGGAAGACTTAACAGGTATTAAAGCAAGATATGTCCGTCTGAAAAACCTTAAAAATGTCAACGTTTGGATCAAGTTTAGTGAAATTCGTGTTGATGTAGCAAAAACGTCTACCGAATATACGTATACAAATAACGACAATTATAAAAATATTGCAGCCCAGCATACATTAGAAAGTACAAGCTTAGCTGAGACGACAAATATTACACTGAAACCAAAAGAATACGTGGGTGTAAAATTAGAGCGCATCAAAGAACTAGATAGTGTAACGGTAAATACAACAAGTGATAAATTAACCTTACAGGCCTCTGTGAATAAGGTAGAATGGAAAACTCCTAATGAGGGAACCATTGCCCGCTATGTAAGATTACTTAACAACACGGATGAGAATATCACATTCGACCTGAATAAATTTAGCGTTTCATCTAAGGAAATCTATGGCCCAAGTTTTGTCGGAACAGATATGGGGATTTCTTCTTCCTATGGCAGTACTGATTCAAGAAATGCGGGCACACTGCTAGCTCCTTTTGATAAAAAGTTTGACACGAAAGCTATTTTTACGGATTATCAGAGAAAAGGACAGTCGATCACTTATTCAGTTGGTGAGCCTAGAATTTTTAATAGCTTACGTGTTTATAACGAAGAAAATAACATTAACTATATCCGAGACGCCAAAGTCCAATTGTCGATGGACAATGAAAATTGGACAGATGTTATTACTTTAGGCGATGGTGTGGACAATCTTGCAGGTGGTAAAGCTGATTACGCAGATATGATTGCAGATGGCTACACACATGATTCTGCTAACCCGGGAAACTATTATTATGGTAATGATAATATAGGCGGCATTAAGGCTAAATATATTAGAATCCTCTTTACAGCAAACTATTTAACAAGATTTGCTCATATTAATGAATTCGTCATTAATGGCGGCGAATATGTTAAAACGGAGAACAATCCAACCTATATTGCAGATCCAATTGAGGAAGAAGGGTTTAGTCCTAAACGTTTATTAGACGGTGATTTGACAACAGCATTTAGACCAAATATGACTGGTAAAACAAATGGGTCATTAACGTACCGTCTTTCTGAAAAAACAGATGTAGCATTGATTACAATTGTGCAAGGTGCAAATGCCATTTCAAAAGCTGCAGTAAGCGCCAGGGTTGGTAAAGATGAATGGGTTGAGCTAGGGGTCCTGAATAAAAGTTTAAATACATTCTATAATCCAACCTATGATCATATTTTTGAAATTAAATTAACCTGGGGAAATGTTCAACCAGTTATTTATGAGTTGAATACTTCAACTAATAAAGATTTGTTACCTAATCGTTCCGTTTTAAAAGGATTATTATCAGAAGAGCTGGATGAATCTCTGTTTACAAAGGAGTCCTATAGTATCTATAAAACAGCTTATGAAAAGGCAAAGGAAGTGTACAACAACACCCAAGCTACTCAATCTGAATTAGATACTGCAAGTAAGGATCTCAGTGCTGCTAAAACTAAACTTATCCTTTCAATCGATCTTGGAAATGAACATTCTGCAAAAATATCATTAACAAAAGAACAAGCACAGCTTTCGAAGGATAATGGAATTCCTTTAAATGTTATGAATGATGAGGTCAATCTATTAATCCCATCTTCCATTGTCTCTGAGGAAAGTTTTGAGTTGATCATAGACCGTTTGAAAGATATTAACAAAGCGAAAAGCCCAACTTACGACTTTACAATTTTAATTGACGGTAAGGAAATTCAGCAATTTGAAGAATCCATTATGTTAACATTTACTCTTGATAACAGAAAAGTAAAAGATACAAAAAATTTGAAGGTATTTTATTTTAATGAACAAGTAAAAGAATGGGAACTGATACCTGGCGCTGTTTACAGTGAACGAAAGGTTTCAGTGGAAACCAACCAATTTGGCACTCTCACTGTATTAGAGGCTGCCGGGGATAAAGCAGAACCAGGTACCCAAGTACCTAAAAAGAAAAAGGATTAGTTGCATAAACATATATAATTAAACTATTCCTGTTACCATGTGAGAAGCAGTGTGATTTCATCTAATAAGTTGTACAATAGGAAAGATAGGAATACTACTTCTAGGAGAGACGAATGGATACGAAAGAACAATCATTATTGAACTATTATTATAGTAAGTTGGTGGATCATAGGTTTGATGAGAAGGATATCTATCCGTTTTTACAATTAATCCGTAATCGGAGCAAAGAGATTCGTTGTATTAATGAGGTTACAGATTTTATTGTGCAGCGTGAACAGTATACAGGATTTATCACAGACTACCTATTTGAGACGAGAAAAAAGTTTGAGAACCTCGGAAAGACGAAAACAGCTCTAAGAATAGAAGATGTTTTTTCCTTCAAGGAATTGAAAAGCGGCATCAACAAAGCATTAGAGGAATGGCAGTTAGCAGGGCTGACAAATGAGCAGCTGAATGATTTTGTCACCTGCCTAATTTCCATTCTGCAGCAAATTCCCATCATGGATGAGGAGAGGGAAGTCGGGAAGCTCTTTTTTGCCATCTCTAATAAACAAATTATCTTGATGGCAGAAATAGAAGTTTATCAAAATATGTTTAAGAAGACCAATGCTGTCTTTCCTGTTCTAACTGCTAATAATAGTTATCTAGATTTGAAAAAGCAGGACCGATATGATACGCCTTATCTATTTGCAGACAAGGTGATTGAAATCATAAGTCACGAAGGGAAGCTGGAGATAGTCATTCCGACATAAACGTGCATTCAATAAGCGTTTTTTTCTAGATTACGAGGTCGGTGTTACCATTCTTTCCGCCGACCTCACAATCTATACTACTTCAGACATTTCCTCTGCTTTGCAATGAAAAATGCAAACTACTCTTCGGTGAGCGTGGTGCTCAAGCTCCATATTTGTTCAATATTTTGAGGATTTGTGGCGTAGCTGGGATAGCTGCTTGAACCGAATATATTCTTTAATTGGGTAAAACCCTTTTCGGTTGTTGATGGTTGAACAATTTCTCTCTTATGATTGATCAGTTGACCGGTAACATTCTTAAATTCATCTGAGGTGCAAATGTGAAAGTAGGTATCGGCCATACCTGATGGTAAAGGATTAGTGAGATTTTGTGCCCATGCAAACACCTTCCAAAAGGAATGCATTTTTTTAATCGTCTCTTTTGATAGTTTTACGCGGTTAATTTGAAGGGCATTGACTTTAATCCCCATGCTTTTAAATTCTTCTGCCATTTTGAAGGTTAACATCAATAGCGCCATTTTGGAGTCTCCATACATCTTATACGTGCTATAAGGCCGAGTGCCGCGCATTTCTCCTTGCAAATTATCAAACTCGATTTTTCTTTTAGGGTCGAAGAAATTTTTGATGTTTGTTGTACAAGCATTGAGCACTCTTGGATCTTGTGATTTTGCCAGGTGATCAGCCAATAAACGAGTCATCAAAAAAGGACCGAATGTATTCGTGGCGAAAGATAATTCGATATGCTCGGGGCTAAGTTTGTACTCCTTTTCACCATGGTTTAAGTAGGCGGCATTATTGATCAGAATGTCCAAGCACGGATATTTTGCATTAAAAGCTGCGCAAAATGTACGAATTGAAGCAAAAGAAGAAACATCAAGCTCCATAAGATCTACATTGATATTTTTTGTCGTTTCAATGATTTCTTGTTGTACGGCTTCACTAATCCTCATATTGCGGCAAGCCATGATCACACGATATCCTTCGGTCGCAAATTTTAATGCTGCTGCTTTCCCAATTCCCGAATTTGCCCCTGTTATGATGACGATTTTGTCTTTCATCTCGAACCTCCTTTTTTTTACCCATATATAGTCTTTTTTGAGCTAGACTTAGGTGCCAGTTTGTCCTCTTTACGATGATATCCTTTGATATATATCACATGTTATATCCATTATTATACATGAATGTTTTTAATTAAAGGCTCTTTTCTTAGGAATTGTTCCTTCTTGGATTCGCTCATTGTAGGGCAAAATTCGCTCATTAAACATCGAAATTCGCCCATTGAAACTGGAAATTCGCTCATTGTATACCATAATTCGCCCATAGACTGGTTAGGTCGTCAAATAAATGATGAAATGTAATGGTTGAAGTGTAAATTTATATCGAAAACAAAACATTTATGAGTTTAAATTTGAATAATAACAATAATGTTTACGAAAACAGCCTGATTAAATGTTCAGTCTCCCATGGACGATCTGCTTTAACATATGAAACGAAGTTCAGGATTAGAAGGCTTTACAGTTGAAGAGATCGCGGACGTTTTGCTGAAAATGAAGGTATTTCAAATTTAAAAAACACACTCTCAAACCAGATGTGAGATCGAGTGTGTTTCTAACTTTTACCGTGCTGATTTTTTTATCGTAAAATTGTCATTCAACAAAGCCCAGTTTTGCGGATAGGGATAACCTAGTGCCCAGTAACTGACACCACGGAGATTATATTGTTTGACCATGTCGAACTTAGCTTGAGCACTCCTGGCATCTTCAAACCATACTTCATGTCCCCGGCCTTGTTCATCTACATAGCGGAAAAATGGTGACTGCGCTGTTGTATCATATTGAATGGAAGCCCCGTATTTAACGGCTCTCCTTATTGCTTCTTGAGGGCTAAATGTCTCAGCTTCTTGGCCCTTAACATGCGGAAGCAGCCAATCGCGGGCATAAATTTGGAAGCCTAAAAAGATCTTTTCTGCCGGCATCACCGAGAGGGCATACTCCACCACTTTTCGCATTTGGTTAATAGGGGAGATGGCTTGCGGAGGTCCCAGCCGGTATCCCCATTCATACGTCATCAGTACGACAAAATCGGCAATTCTTCCGTGTGCCTCATAATCGTGCGCTTCATACAACAGACCGGCTTGGGTTGCACTCGCCTTTGGTGCAAGTGCAGTTGATACTAAATATCCTTTAGGATGGAGACGGTCAACAGCCAATTGCAGGAATAGATTATAATTCTCGCGATCAGCCGGTAATACATTTTCGAAATCAATGTTTAACGCTTTATAGCCTTTGGCATCCATCACTTGAATCGCGTTCGTTATGACCTTTTCTCTTAAACTTGGATTAGACAACACAATATGTGCTAAGTTTGACCCAGCTTGTGTGGAAGTAAAGTTGGTGATCGATAGCATGGGGACAATATTTTTCGAAATGGCTGCATCCACCATCACTTTATCATTCATCGGTTGCAGCGAACCATCTTCCATAATCATATAGGCAAATGGGCTAAAATAAGTAAGGAGCTGACCAATTTCATTCAGAGTTTCGACAGTTGCTTCGTTCGATTGATACGTATAAGCATTTACCTCGATCGTTGGTTTCGCTCGTGGAATAACTAAGCGCATTCCAGGGTAAATCAAGTTTGGATTTTCAATTTGATTTTCACGTATAAGGGCCTGAACAGTAGTACCATACCGTCTCGCGATTTGCGCTAATGTTTCCCCGGACTGGACAACATGTGTTATGGGTGGAATAAATAACTTGGTGCCTGGATATAAAACATTCGGGTTTGTAAGTTGGTTCGCCTGGACAATCGACTGAATCGTCATGCCATATTGCTGAGCAATAGACCATAAAGTATCCCCATATTTAACGGTGTGTGAGGTCCCTGGTTTAGGAATAACCAGGGACTGTCCAACCAATAATTTATTTGGGTCGGGCAGCCCATTTAATTGAGCAATGGAATTCATATTCACAGCATACCGGTTCGCAATCTGCCAAAGTGTCTCACCAGCACTAACCACATGAATAATCATTTGAACACCCCCTAGGCAGTTTCATTACTGCATCATATTCAGGAGGCTAGGGGACGGTTCCGATAGGATTATTGGCTTTGCACGCCCCTCCTAAGTGAAAATCCATTAAAAAGCGCCTGTCCTATAATTGATGTAATTATAGGGACAGGCGCTGTTCGCTAGTTATTTACAAATCTCTCTCTAAAAGAGGTATCTGCCAAACGCTCAACTTGGAAATCGCCGCCCATGTAGCTGACAATGGAAACGCTGCAATTATCAGGGTGCAGATAATTGTTCGATTTCATTAATTGCATTAAGTAGTTACCGATCGTTATTCCATGTGAGAATACGAGAATATTTCCGCCTTCTCTTTCATGATTTTTAATTATCTCTTCAATTGCTTCATTTGTCCTCAAATAAAGCTGAACATAGGATTCACCTTCAGGCGCAGATAAATGTAAATCTTTAAGACTAAATAAGGTTTCTAGGATATTTCCATATTGTTTGGAGATATCAGTGAATAATAGGGATTCTAGGACACCGAAGTTCATTTCTTTAAGCCGTTCATCGATTGATAGGGGGATTTGCCTATTACTGATTGCATGATTTGCAGTATCTACTACTCTCTGACTCTCACTGGCATATGCCGCTTCGAATTCAATATCCGCCAAACCTCTTCCTACAGCTTTGGCCTGTGCAATACCCCTTTCTGTAAGGGGGGAATCACAAAATCCTTGCATCCTTCTTTCTACATTAAAATGAGTTTCCCCATGCCGGACAA
Source organism: Neobacillus sp. 19 (assembly GCF_049463095.1). Lineage (NCBI taxonomy): Bacteria > Bacillati > Bacillota > Bacilli > Caryophanales > Bacillaceae > Neobacillus > Neobacillus sp. 19. The sequence goes on from NZ_JBMPZU010000033.1 coordinate 46,436, forward strand.
AATATAGCGATACTTTTTTTGGTACAGTCAACTTTTAACACCTGCTTTTTTAAGATTCTATAGTAGATTTTACCACACAATGGTGTGAGAAAAGGAAACATAAGAATGCACGCCGGTTTTATTCTTTTTCTAATATTATATGAAACGATTTAAACATTAATAAGTTATTAATGCAAAAATCCTTTGCGTATTTTTATGAATAAAACTTTTTGCGCAAAATTATTTTGCACCGATTGTATACGAACCTTGTAAACAAAGCAGCGGAAAGTTGGCACGATAATTGCATTAAAAATAAGTGACCAATAATCAAGGAGGTTTAACATGAAACCGTACACCCATGAACCATTTACTAATTTTGCAGATGAGAAAGAAAGCCGAGCATTTCAAGAGGCTTTAACCTATGTACAATCCCAATTAGGAAAGGATTACCCAGTCGTTATTGGCGGGGAACCGATTACAACGGATAAAAAAATCATCTCTATTAATCCAGCAAATAAAGACGAAGTCATCGGCCGGGTTTCAATGGCAGACCAAGAATTAGCGGAACAAGCGATGCAGTCAGCCTTAACAACCTTTGAATCTTGGAAAAAGTGGAAGCCGGAACACCGCGCGAATATCATTTTTCGCGCTGCTGCAATCATGAGACGCCGTAAACATGAATTTTCTGCGTACCTTGTGAAGGAAGCAGGAAAGCCATGGAGGGAAGCCGATGCCGACACAGCAGAGGCAATCGATTTCCTTGAGTATTACGGAAGACAAATGCTGCGGATTAAAGAAGGCTTCCCGGTAAACAGCCGTGATGGCGAGTTTAACCAATTCCATTACATTCCACTTGGAGTCGGCATTATTATTTCACCGTTTAACTTCCCATTAGCGATAATGGCTGGAACAACGGTTGCGGCGATTGTTTCCGGGAACACAGTCCTTTTGAAACCTGCCAACTCCACACCTGTCGTTGCAGCCAAATTCGTAGAGCTAATGACTGAAGCGGGACTGCCTCAAGGGGTGCTTAACTTTGTACCTGGAAGCGGTGCAGAAATTGGTGATTACCTAGTGGACCATCCAAAAACACGTTTCGTATCCTTTACAGGTTCCCGTGAGGTTGGCTGCCGCATTAATGAACGTGCAGCAAAGGTTCACCCGGGGCAAATTTGGATTAAGCGAGTTATTGCAGAAATGGGCGGTAAGGATACGGTCGTAGTCGACAGCAATGCTGATTTAGAATTAGCTGCAGCAAGCATTGTCTATTCTGCATTCGGTTTTTCAGGGCAAAAGTGTTCTGCGGGCTCTCGTGCGGTAGTTCATCAAGATGTGTACGACGAAGTGCTTGAAAAAGCGGTTGCCTTAACGAAAACACTGACTATTGGAAACCCGGAAGATCTTGAAAACTACATGGGACCTGTTATTGATGACAAGTCATTTAAGAAAATCATGAATTATATTGAAGTTGGCAAGCAAGAAGGCAAATTGATGACTGGCGGTGAAGGCGATGATACGAAGGGCTACTTCATCCAGCCAACGATTTTCGCTGACCTAGATGAAAAATCACGCCTGATGCAGGAGGAAATTTTCGGACCGGTCGTGGCATTCTGTAAAGCACGTGATTTTGACCATATGATGGAGATTGCCAATAATACCGATTATGGTTTAACTGGTGCGCTTATTTCTAATAATCGTGAACATATTGAACGGGCACGGGAAGAATTCCATGTCGGAAACCTGTATTTTAACCGCGTCTGCACCGGTGCGATTGTCGGTTATCAGCCATTCGGCGGCTTTAATATGTCAGGAACAGACTCTAAAGCAGGCGGCCCTGATTATTTACTGCTTCATATGCAAGCAAAAACAACATCTGAAACTTTATAATAATTTATTTGCCCGAAAGGGGACTTCTTCCTGAAGCTCCCACTTTCAGGATAAACAATGAAGGGAGCAAACATAGTGACTAAGACAACAGCAAAGACAACTGAAATTATTGAACAGACAGAAAAATTTGGTGCGAATAACTATCATCCGCTGCCAATCGTTATTTCAAAAGCAGAGGGAGTATGGGTAGAAAGTCCAGAAGGGAATCGCTACATGGATATGCTTAGTGCCTATTCAGCCGTTAACCAAGGGCACCGTCATCCAAAAATCATTCAAGCCTTAAAGGATCAAGCCGATAAAGTAACACTTACTTCTAGGGCCTTCCATAACGACCAGCTTGGTCTATGGTATGAAAAGGTTTGTCAATTAACAAATAAAAACATGGCTCTCCCGATGAATACAGGGGCAGAGGCTGTCGAAACCGCCCTTAAGGCTGCGCGCCGCTGGGGATATGATGTGAAGGGGATTGGTGAAAACCAAGCAGAAATTATTGCCTGTATCGGCAACTTCCATGGCCGGACAATGGGAGCTGTCTCCTTATCGTCTGATCCGGAATATAAGCGCGGCTTTGGTCCGATGCTGCCCGGAATCAATTTAATCCCTTACGGTGACATTGAGGCGTTAAAAGCAGCGATTACACCAAATACCGCTGCGTTTTTAATCGAGCCTATCCAAGGAGAAGCGGGGATCATTATTCCACCGGCAGGATTTATTAAAGCAGCCTTTGATTTATGTAAAGAAAACAATGTCCTGTTCATAGCTGATGAAATTCAAGCAGGACTAGCGCGTACGGGTAAAATGTTCGCTTATGAGTGGGAAGGAATCAATCCTGATATGCTGATTTTAGGAAAAGCCCTCGGCGGCGGCGTGTTCCCGATTTCATGCGTAGTGGCGAATGCCGATATTTTAGGCGTATTCAACCCTGGCTCACATGGATCGACGTTTGGCGGAAATCCACTTGCTTGTGCCGTTTCTATTGCAGCACTTGAAGTAATTGAAGAAGAAAAACTAGCTGAACGCTCGCTTGAATTAGGAAACTACTTCCTTGAACAATTAAAAGCTATCGACAATCCTATCATTAAAGAAATTAGGGGCAGAGGCTTGTTTATTGGTGTTGAGCTAACAGAGGAAGCTAGGGTCTATTGTGAGCAGTTAAAGGATAAAGGGTTATTATGCAAAGAAACACATGAAACTGTCATTCGCTTTGCACCGCCGCTCATTATTACAAAAGAAGAAATCGATTGGGCTATTGAGAAAATTAAAGAGGTTTTAGCTTAAAAATACACTATTATTCTATGAGGTGTCTTACATGACTGCGACGACGTCTATATCAAAGGAAATGACAAAGGATCAACAAGCGGAACAAGAGTCATTAAATCTATTTTACTCGACCCAATCAGTCATACAACAAGCGCTAACAAAATTGGGCTATAAAAATGAAATGTTTGAATTATTGAAAGAACCAATCAGAATGTTAACAGTCCGTATACCGGTCAGAATGGATGACGGGTCAGTGGAAATTTTTACTGGATATCGCTCTCAGCATAATGATGCCGTCGGCCCGACAAAAGGGGGCGTTCGCTTCCATCCTGAGGTGGATGAAGAAGAAGTAAAGGCATTATCGATTTGGATGAGTTTAAAGTGCGGCATTACGAACCTTCCTTATGGCGGAGGAAAAGGCGGGATCATTTGTGATCCGCGGCAGATGTCTTTCCGAGAGCTTGAAAGATTAAGCCGTGGGTATGTTCGGGCTATTAGCCAGATTGTCGGACCATCGAAAGACATCCCAGCGCCGGATGTGTATACAAACTCACAAATCATGGCATGGATGATGGATGAATACAGCCGTCTGCGCGAATTTGATTCACCTGGATTTATTACTGGGAAACCAATTGTTTTAGGCGGATCCCACGGTCGTGAAACGGCAACTGCCCGCGGTGTAACGATTTGTATTGATGAGGCTGTGAAGAAAAAAGGAATTGAGCTGAAAGACGCCCGCGTTGTGATTCAAGGCTTCGGAAATGCAGGGAGCTATCTTGCCAAATTCTTGCATGATGCCGGGGCAAAAGTAATTGCTGTTTCAGATGTATATGGAGCTGTTCATGACCCGAACGGGCTTGATATTGACTACCTATTAGATAGAAGGGATAGCTTCGGCACATTCTCCCAACTATTTAAAGATACGATTACTAACCAAGAACTACTTGAATTAGACTGTGATATTCTTGTTCCAGCGGCTATTTCAAACCAAATCACTGCCAAAAATGCAGCGAATATTAAAGCTTCCATTTTAGTCGAGGCTGCAAATGGACCTACAACACTTGAGGCGACAAAAATTTTAACAGAGCGTGGAGTTCTCCTTGTGCCAGATATTCTTGCGAGTGCCGGCGGAGTTACCGTTTCTTATTTCGAATGGGTCCAAAATAATCAAGGCTATTATTGGACCGAGGAAGAAGTAAATGAAAAGCTGGCGAAGGTAATGGTTGACTCATTCGAAGCTATTTATCACACCGCACGTACACATCAGGTTGATATGCGGCTGGCAGCTTATATGGTTGGAATTAAGAAAGTAGCAGAAGCATCCCAATTTAGAGGCTGGGTCTAATTTTGAATTTAAATTAGTACAGTAAAATAGCCTGAATTGAAGGAAATCCCCTACCTGAAAAGGCGGAAAAATTGGTATTCTCCCAATAACTTTAAATTAAAAAAGGAGTGAAAGTACTTGTTAGTTAAAGAGGAAGATATTTATAGTCCTTATTCTGGTACCGTAGAGCAGGTTTTTACGAAGGAAAGTAACCATGTATACGAATGGGAGAAACTATTTTTAATTAAAACTCATAATGGTAGGATTGAAGAGATTTCGATTGGAGTAAGCGGGTATATTACCTCCTTAAAAGTTAAAGAGGGGCAAAAGGTTCATACAAAGACCGTATTAGCAACCATCCAGGATGATTTATTAATAACAGGCTCGGATTAAAAAACAGATACCTTAAAAACTCTTTCCGGAATTCGGAAAGAGTTTTTGGTTTTATATGTAAGGATTATATTGAACTTTTTGAATTGGTTTTGCTATATAATATAATAGGCTCGATGTTGTTCGGATTGGAGGGCAAAAGGTTGAATCTAGAAAATTTCAAGCATTTATCAGATTTTGATGATATTTTAATTACTGACGAAAAGGGAATGATTCTCTTTTATGATCTTGCCGATTTAAAGGTTCTTAGTGAAATGGGTGTCAGGCCGGAAGAATTTATGGGAAAGCATATCACCTCATTTTATAAAAACTTAACCAACCAAAATAGCACCATTATGAACGTTTTGAAAAATGGGAAGGCAATTTGTAACGTAAAACAAGAGCTAGTCACTAAAAATGGGAATCTGCTTGTTTCAGTTAATTCAACCTATCCAATCGAAGAAAACGATAAAATTATCGGGGCGATTGAATTCTCGAAACATTTTTACACGAAAGAAGATATTCACTCTCTCAATAATTTTGCCTGTCATAAAGTTTTTCGAAAAAACAATACGATCTATACTATTGATAATATCATTACAGTCAATGCAAATATGGAGACAGTAAAAAATAGAATTAGAAAAATCGCGAAGACGGACTCGACTGTATTAATTTTTGGCCAAACGGGTACGGGGAAAGAAATGGTTGCACAGTCGATTCACAATGAAAGCGACCGATTTGGCGGGCCATTTATTTCACTGAACTGTGGTGCCATTCCGCCCAACCTATTGGAAAGTACTTTATTTGGAACGGTAAAGGGCAGTTTCACCGGTGCTGTAGATATGCCGGGGTTATTCGAGCAGGCTGATGGCGGAACATTGTTTTTAGACGAGATCAATTCTTTAGATTATTATCTGCAGGTCAAACTCTTAAAAGCCATTGAGGAAAAAATGATTAGAAGAATAGGCGGTAATAAAAATATTACCGTGAACATCAGGGTAATTTCCGCAACAAATGAAGATCCTGATACGTTAGTGGCTGAGAAAAAACTGCGTGAAGATCTCTATTATCGCTTAGGGGTTGTCCAAATCGATTTACCGCGCTTAAATGAACGCAAAGAAGATATTGCCGTACTGCTCAAAAACTTTATTGACTTTTATAATACTCACATGGATTTGTTTATCAAAGGTGTCGAGCCGGAGGTATTGGAGTGTTTTAAAAAATACCACTGGCCGGGGAATATCAGGGAGCTTAAGAATGCGGTAGAAACAGCTTATAATAATGCTTTGACGGATATGATCACCATTGAAGATATACCGAAGCGAATCAGGGAATATCAGGGGACCACAAAGATGGTACAAAGGGAAACCAAGATTCAATCATTAAAGGATGCAGTTGAAAACTATGAGAAAGAGATCATTGCCAAAGAATTAAAGCGAACAAATGGAAAATTAACTGAAGCAGCTAAAGGGCTGGGGATTTCTAAACAGTTATTAAGATACAAATTGGATAAATATCAGCTAAGTTAACATTCAGCCTTTAATCAGTGGATTTCTATCAGATTTCCACTGTTTTTTTGTGTATGGGGTAAAATTTTTTTTACAATTTTAAAAAAATTATTTTACAACTCACCAATTTACCGTATGTGATTTGCTTACCCTTACTGAATATTTAGTGAAATCGGAATTCTTTATATCCTATAAATGGGGAATTTAAAAGTATTATCAGGGCTATTATATGGAATTTGAAGAAAAATACGTAAAGTTGGCACGAATATTGCAACTATAAAAAATAACAAGGGGTGAACAAGTCCATGTTAATATTGTCGAGGTATTAGAGTGGTCTAGTAAGTGTAAAAAAATGTAAACGATTTCAAGAAAAAGAGGTGTAATGATGCAATCGAATAAACTTGTACAAAATACCGTTATAATTGGTTTTGCTTTATTTGCAGTATTTTTTGGTGCCGGCAACTTAATTTTCCCTCCAACAATCGGTCTTGCTTCAGGGACAAATTGGCTTCAGGCATTAATTGGTTTTTGTATTACTGGAATCGCGCTTCCTTTATTAGCTGTAATCGCCATCATAAACGTTGGCGGTAAATTTGAAGATTTAACTAAACCAATCAGCCCTTGGTTTTATAAAGTTTTTAATCTATTACTAATGGTTGGAATTGGGATGTTTGTTACGATTCCGCGAATGGCAGCAACTACCCATGAATTAGGGGTTAAAACCTTTTTCCCACAAGTGCCTTCTATAGTTACAATTTTAGTATTCTTCGCCATAACCTTTTATTTTGCTATGGATAGGTCCAACGTCATTGATAAAATTGGCAAGATTCTTACCCCTCTTCTAGTCGTTATTCTAACATTTATTGTGATTAAAGGGATTTTCGATCCGATTGGTTCACCGATTGCAACAGAGTTAAAAAACCCATTTTCCAATGCCTTTATTAATGCGTATCAGACGGGGGATGTGATCACCGGAATTTTTTGTGCCCCTATCATTATCGCAGCTATTATAGGCCACGGTTATAAAGGTGCCGCGATGAAAAAGGTAGCTATTTCTGCAACCGTGATTGCCGGGTTTGGGTTATTGGTGGTTTACGGCGGTTTATTATACCTTGGAGCCGCAGGCAGCGGATTATACCCAAAGGATATTGAAAGCACGGCGCTCGTATCCGAATTGATTAATCGGTTATTAGGAAACTCTGGTGCAATTTTATTAGCGATTACGATTGCGTTAGCCTGTTTAACATCGGCAATCGGTGTAACGGCTGTCATTGGCGATTTTTTAAATGACCTAACAAATAATAAAATAAGCTACCGCTATGGTACGCTAATTGTTTGTCTTGTCGGCGCAGCAATGGGAACACTTGGTGTTGAAAAAATTATCAATTATGCGATGCCGATCTTCCTTGCGCTTTATCCCGTAGCTATTGTTTTAGTATTCTTAGGATTATTCCATAAAGCCCTTCCGAACCCGGGAGCCTATCGCGGTGCTATCCTATTAACCTTTATTGTCAGTTTGTTCGAAACAATGGGAGCGTTAGGTGTCAACATTCAAGGGATTTTAAACCTGATTTCCATGCTCCCTTTTAGCTCAAACGGTTTTTCATGGCTGGTACCGGCAATTGTTGGTGGAATATTTGGTACCGTAATCTATAAACTTGCATTCAAAAAGCAAGAACAAGTGTCATTCATTGAACCAGAGGAAAAAGCATAATTGTTTGTTGATCAGATTAGACGGAAATTTTCTTAACGAGGAGATAACATCATGAATAAAACAATTTTTATAAATGGACGGATCTTTACATCTAATTTTGAGCAGCCCTATGCCAGTGCAATGGTCGTAAACGATGGCCGAATCGAGTGGGTTGGAGAACAACCGGAGATTGCAGAAATGGAAGGGGAACGTGTCGATCTTCAAGGCCGCCGCGTTCTTCCTGGATTTATTGATGCGCATTTGCACCCCCTTTATCTAGCAAATGCCACAAAGCAAATTGCCTGCACGGCACCGTTAGTTCATTCCATTGAAGAGCTGCTTGAGGAAATTCGCAAACAGCGGGCGCAGCAAACGCCTGAGGAGTGGGTAGAAGGCTGGGGATATGATGAGGGCAAATTATCAGAAGGCCGTGCCCCTAATCGCTGGGACCTTGACCAAGCATGTGCAGATGCTCCTGTAGTGGTTACTCGCACATGTGCCCATATCATTTCCGTTAATAGCAAGGCGTTGGAGATTGCCGCTATTACAAAGGATACGCCAAACCCGCCGGGCGGGCAGATTGATCGGGATGAAAGCGGGGAACCTACGGGCATTTTTCGTGAAAGTGCCAGACATTTAGTGTTAAATAAGATGCCGCAAGTTTCACTTGAGGATAATGCTGCGATTCTTGCAGAATTAAGCCCGAATCTTCTCGCGCATGGAATCACGGCGATTACAGATCTTATGGGGCTGCACAAGCCAATTGATTACGTAGAAATGTATAACGAGGCTCGTGATAAGGGATTGAAGCAGCGGACCGTCCTCTACTATATATGGGAAGAGTTACAGGGGCAGTCACTATTAACGAAGGAAAGAACCGACAGGGAACAGCCTGTTCATATTGGCGGTATTAAGCTATTTTCAGACGGCAGTGTGTCAGGAAGAACGGCATGGGTTAATCCTCCATTCTTAGGCGGCGATGAAAACTACGGTATCGCTACCACCTCCAAGGAGGAGTTGTTAGCCGCTGCAGAGGCGGCAGAACAGCACGGTGTTCAATTAGTTGTTCACGCCATGGGGGAACAGGCGATTGATTTAATTGTTGATACCTTTTACGGCAGAAAAATGTGGCTGACAGATGGGCCATCTGTTCGAATCGAGCATGCCGCGATGCCGACAAGTCAGGCAATCGAGCGGGCCGCAGAAACCGGAATTGCCTTTGTAACGCAGCCGATCTTCCTGTTTGCTGAAATCGAAAGCTACCTCAATAATTTAGGTACTGAACGGACAAAACAAACGTATCCAGTTAAAACCTTCCTTGATGCAGGGATAAAGGTAGCCTTTTCGTCCGACGCACCGGCAACAGCATGGGCCGATCCGGTAGATCCGTTTGTGGCGATTAAATCAGCTGTGACTAGGATTGCCTATGATGGAACGGACACAGGTCAGGAACAGCGCATCGATGCGGCAACGGCCATAGAACTTTACACCAGAGGCGCGCAGGAAGTGACTCGCATTCCGGGAGTCGGACAGCTGAAGCCAGGATTTCATGCGGACTTTATTGTGTTAAACGAGGATATTTTACAGGTGAGTTCGGAAGATATTGATCAGGTGCATGTGCTAGAAACCTATATGTCTGGAAAGATCGTGTTCAAAAAGGAGCATTCGTCGAGTAACAAGACCGCATCCACAATTTTAATATAGAGTATAAGTGACAGGAAATAGATTACTAGCCGCTTTCTTTTTAACTTTCTTCCTTGGAGTAAGTCGCTATTGGGGGGGGGGAGTGCGACGTAGTCGGGTTCTACATCGGGGTTTGGGCTTAAAAATTCACGAAACCACTACGTAGACAGCTCCTACATCTGGATTTCGGCTAAAAAATTCGCGTAACCCCTACGTAGACCTCTTCTACATCGGGATTTGAGCTTAAAAATTTGCCAAACACCTACGTCGACAGGTTCTACTTCGACGTTCGTACCTAAAATTCACTCAAACATAGAAGTAGACGGGTTCTACTTCGACGTTCGTACCTAAAATTCACTCAAACATAGAAGTAGACGGGTTCTACTTCTACGTTCGTACCAAAATTCACTCAAACATCGAAGTAGAAGGGTTCTACTTCGACGTTCGTACCCAAAATTTACTCAAACATCCCAGTAGACGAGTTCTATTTCGACGTTCGTACCTAAAATTCACTTAAACATCCAAGTAGACGGGTTCTACTTCGATGTTAAGGCCCAAAATCCACGGAAACCTCTATGTAACCATGCACCCACTATGTCGCAATCGGCTCATTTAACGACCAAATAATAAACGATAAAAAAGCGAATTCCTTTTATCAAGGAAGTCGCTTTTTTGCACTTTCCCGATTGCTAATGAAATGGTTTCAAGCGAAGTAATTAGAGTGAAAGAAAAACCATTTGAATGAAACTTAAATAAATGTACATACGTATGAAAGGATGGTATGTACATTTGGTACATTTGGAAAAATCTATTAACTGGTTTGATTTGGGCAATTTTTAGAAAACGTATAGCTTCTTGATCATTCCAATTTAATTAAAATCTAAGAACTAAAGCGGAGGCACTTACATGATTCAATATATTATTGACGGGTCACAAAAAGGTTTAATGGTCGGAGCAGGAATAGTAGAAATTAATAGTTATGGTTTCTTTAAGCCCTACAGCTTCTCAAATTATCACATTGCTGCCAGTGGATTATTATCTGAAATATTTGCTGTAGAGTGTAGTATTAAATTAATTCAAAAATATGACGAAAAAATAACTACAAGTATTCGTATGTTTACTGATAATGATATGGTAGTTAAATTATTTAATAAGGATATAGAAAATGGAAAGCTTTCGTCGGATGCTTATATTGCAAGTATTCAAGCTCAAATTCATATATTAAATAAATTGTGTGATTTTAGTATTCGGCGTGCCCAAAGCGAACATGAACATTTGTGCAAAATTGCCCATAAATTAAGCAGAGAATATTTATCTGATGTCCATAATAAAATCTTTTTGCCGGATGTAAAAGGTAGCCTTTCAGCAGCTGAAAAAGAAAATATAGAGATTAAGAAAAAAATTAATCTGGACATAAAACGTGTGAATAATACGTGGGCACTTTTAGCTAACGGAAGTGTGGTTGAAGAAAATACCAAGTTTTTAAAACTCATTGAGAATTTCATTTCTAAATATAAGACGAATCATGAGAAAACCACGGTGATCGACTTATCAGATAATATAAAAAAGATGCTAAAAGCGGTGAAAGGGAATGAAAAGGTGAATAGTATCCTGGACACTATAAATAAAGTAAGTTGAATAGTCATGCCTGCCCCCGCTGCATTAACGCTTTTCTACACGAGAAGGGGCAGGTACCTTTATTTAGAAATAATTATTCATCTTCCGTGTAGGCTTCCACAGTCGTGTCTCGGCACTCCCAGCATTCCGTCCGGTTCCGTTCCATGATCGATAATTCTTTTCCACAAGAAATGCAATTATCCATAAAAGATTCCCCTTTCAAGTGAAAATGTTTTATAAATATATGTGTATATATATACATTTATGCTAAAGAATGAGAAAATGTCATTTAAATTGGCCATTTATCTTTGTGATTTATAAGGTTAAAGGAGGGGAACCCGGGTAATTCCCGAATACATATAGAGAGCTGTTTAAAAAATGGAGATTTTTTGGAGGAGCAAATGGGCTATATTGAAGATTTACGGGAAATCATTGGAACCCGGCCAATTATTTTAGCAGGCGCAATGGTGGGTGTAATCGATGCCCATGGAAGAATATTATTACAGAAACGGCCCGAGGGGATCTGGGGGCTTCCAGGCGGCCTGTTAGAATTAGGTGAATCCGCAGAGGAAGCCGCAAGAAGGGAAGTTTTTGAAGAAACAGGGGTTGAAATTGGCCAGCTGCAGCTAGTCAATGTTTTCTCAGGCAAGCAGTATTTTAGAAAACTGGCAAATGGGGATGAATTCTATCCAGTGACCATTGCCTATATCTCAAAGGATATTAAAAATAGCACCATACAGATTGATGGGGAAGAAACGCTCGATGCAGGGTTCTTTGATATCGGGGAATTACCGGAGCAAACCAGTCCGTTAGTCAGGACAATGCTTCAACAATTTGCGGATTTTCTAAAAAAATAACAAACAGGAGAGAGCTTTTATGGGAAAACGAGTGGTGATTACGGGCATTGGAGCAGTTACGCCATTAGGCAATAATGCTCATACAACATGGGAAAACATTAAAAACGGGGTGTCAGGTATTGGCCCGGGCACTATTTTTGACACAGACAAAGTGGATATTAAAATAGCTGCAGAGGTAAAGGGATTTGTACCGGGAGAGTTCATGGATAAAAAAGAAGCGAGAAGAATGGGACGTTACAGCCAATTTGCGGTGGCCGCAACTAAAATGGCTATAGAAGATGCCGGGATTCATATTGGCAAGGATGTTCAACCTGAACGTGTCGGGGTATGGATTGGGTCGGGAATTGGCGGATTAGCTGAGTTTGAGGAACAGCACCGAAGATTTATTGAAAAAGGTCAAAGAAGGGTCAATCCGTTTACGATTCCTATGTTTATTCCGGACATGGCAGCAGGACAGGTTTCCATCGAAATAGGGGCGAAAGGAATCAACAATTGTTCGGTGACGGCATGTGCCTCTGGAGCCAATTCCATTGGTGATGCGTTAAGGGTTATTCAAAAAGGGGACGCAGACATGATGATTGCCGGTGGAACAGAAGCAACGATCACCGAGATGACCATCGCTGGATTTTCCAATATGACCGCTCTGTCAAAAAATCCAGATCCGAGCACAGCCAGCCGGCCATTCGATAAGAATCGGGATGGATTTGTGATCGGTGAAGGCGCGGGAATTGTTATATTGGAGGAGCTGGAACATGCCTTAGCTAGAGGAGCTAGAATTTATGGCGAGCTGATTGGGTATGGAGCTACAGGTGATGCCCATCATATTACAACACCGGCACCAGAGGGAGAAGGTGCCCAGCGTGCGATGAAATTGGCATTAGCCGATGCCGGAATCACCCCTGAACAAGTGGACTATATAAACGCACATGGTACATCTACCCATTATAATGATTTGTACGAAACGTTGGCGATCAAAGAGGTTTTCAAAGAACATGCCTATCAATTATCTGTCAGTTCGACAAAATCGATGACAGGGCATATGCTCGGGGCAACCGGTGCACTTGAGGCGATTATCTCGATTTTAGCTATTAAGGAAGGCGTAATCCCGCCAACCATTAATTACGAAACGCCAGATGAAGAACTTGATTTAGATTATGTACCGAATGAAGCAAGGAAGAAGGATATACAGGTCGTTTTATCCAATTCATTAGGATTCGGCGGCCATAATGTTACATTGGTTTTTAAAAAGTTTTTAATATAAAACCAAACGCCAACAAAATTTAAATTTTAACTTGAAACATATCAGAAAATTTGATAAAGTAAAACAAATGAAAAGGCTGTGTGTGACTGGCGAACGCGGATAACCGTGAGGGAGCACATAGTATCGGAGCCGTTCGCCTGGGCAGAGGTAAGGGATGTAAATCCCTTACCTCTTTCTGCTTTTTTGGAGGGAAATATTCATTTTTTAATAGGAATTTGAAAATAAACTTTTACAAAAAAGGGGTATATAGGATGAGCACACTCGTTTCAGAAAAAGTAAAAACAATTAAAACGTTAAATAATATTGCAGAAAGCGGGCTAAAGGTATTAAATCAGGATCAATTTTCGGTCGACAATAACAGCGAGAATCCCGATGCCATTGTGGTTCGCAGTTTTAATATGCATACATTTGAATTCGGAAACAATTTAAAAGCAATCGCACGGGCAGGTGCTGGTGTCAATAATATTCCTGTCGACCAATGCACCGAGCAAGGAATTGTTGTTTTTAATACGCCCGGGGCAAATGCAAACGCAGTAAAAGAGATGGTCCTAACGTCATTAATGGCTTTATCCCGTAACCTTTTTGCAGGCGTGGCATGGACAAAGACGTTAGACGGTGAGGGCGAACAAGTATCAAAGCTAGTTGAAGCGGGAAAAAAGAAATTTGTTGGGAAAGAAATTAAAGGGAAAACCCTTGGTGTAATCGGATTAGGGGCGATCGGAGCACTTGTAGCAAACGATGCGCTCGATTTGGATATGGATGTCATCGGGTTTGATCCATTTATCTCTGTTGATACAGCCTGGAACTTATCCCGTAATGTACAGCGGGCGATGTCGCTTGAGCAATTGTTTGCTGAGTCTGACTATATTACGGTCCACGTTCCATTAACGAATGACACAAAGGGAATGTTTAATAAAAATACATTTAGCATCATGAAGCCGGGCGTTTATATTTTGAACTTCTCACGCGGGGAGCTAGTGAACGAAATCGATATGGCGGTTGCACTTGAAGATGGAATCGTAGGGAAGTATATGACGGATTTTCCGAATGAAAATGTACTAAAAATGAAAAATACAATCTGCACTCCGCATCTCGGGGCCTCAACTACAGAATCAGAGGAAAACTGTGCGATTATGGCGGCTCGTCAGGTCAAGGAATTTTTGGGAACAGGAAACATCAAAAACTCAGTGAATTTTCCCAATGTTTCCCTTCCCTATACAGGAAAGCAGCGCGTTGCCGCTTTCCACCAAAACGTACCAAACATGGTTGGTCAGATCACTTCGACTGTATCAAGCTACCATTTAAACATCGCTGACATGGTGAACAGAAGCCGTGGGGAATATGCCTATACGATGATTGATATTGACGATAAAATAAACGGTGACATTATTCCCGGTCTAGTGGAAAAAATCGGCCAAATCGACGGCATCGTAACAGCTCGGATAATTTAAAGAAGCAAGGGAAAGTTCCCTTGCTTCTTTGTTTAACCCACTAGGAGTCAGATGCCTTTACTCGACAAACTTTTAGTGGTACCAGCCACCGTCCATTCCGTCCAATCTTTTACCCGTGGCATGTTTACGTGCCGGTTATATGATTGGTCCTTTAGATAGACCTTTATTGGCTGCTCGGATAAAGTATCCAAAATATCCGGCTTGTCGTCAAAGTAATAATCCAAATCTAATTCCTTAATAATGTTCACTTTTTCGTGATCCTTCATCCCGCAGAAGAATCGTTCATCATAAACTGGAAACCCTTGTTCAACTAACCATTTCTTCGTGCGCTCCCCATGCTCCTGATTCCTTGCCGTGATATAAAAAATTTCATGGCCCAGCTTATCAAGCTCCTGCAGCAGTTCGACTGCTCCTGGAAAAGCAGGACAATCGTTGTAATAAATATCCTCTAAGGTACTGTTCCACATCTGTTTGCCTTCTTCAGCTGTCATCCCGAATGGCTCATGAATCTCGACTGTTTTTAATGCTTGAAAAATGTCGAGACCTAGCTCCTGGTCTAGTTTTTGATTATAAAGATGAAAGGCATACTCTCTTAAATTAATCAGTGTATCATCAATATCGAAACCAAATCTCATCTAAACACCTCTTTCAGAAAAAAATGGACAGCGCCTAAGCTAAGCGCCCTCCATTTTGAAAATTGTCTAGCTCCAGGCGTCTTCCGCTTTTCTTAGTAAATTGGATACCCAATAAATTTATAGTCTTTTCCAATTGGTGTGACGGTTAGGTTGGCTAGTTCAACCGCATCACTCATGTTTTCAATCCCTGTACCCTCTAAAAAAGTTAGGGCATTCTTTCCACCGACTAATTTAGGAGCGATATAGAGAACCACTTTATCTACTAAATGATTTTCTAATAGGGAGGCACTAATGGTTCCGCCGCCTTCAATTAAAACCGAAGAAACAAGCTTTTCTCCAAGGATATTCATAACATCAGATGCATGAACCGTATTTAAGCCGCTCGTTACAAAAATGGAAATCCCGTTATCCTCTAAGATTTTCCGTTTATCTTTGTCATAATTTTCACTAGTGAAAATCCAAGTTTCTGCCTTTTTATCGGTAACCACCTTAGATTCTAATGGAATTCTTAGTGTAGAGTCCAAAATCACGCGGATTGGGTTCCGCCCATTCGGTATTCTCGAAGTCAGTTCAGGATCATCATGAATAACCGTATTCACCCCGACCAGAATCGCCATATTCTCACTTCGCAGCTGATGGACATCCTGCCTCGCCTCAGCAGACGTAATCCACTTGCTGCTGGCTGTATGGGTCGCGATTTTGCCATCTAGAGTGGTTGCTGCTTTTAAGGTGACAAATGGTCTTTTCTCCACAATAAATTTATTGAAAACTTCATTCATCCGGCTTGATTCTTCTTCACAAACCCCGATTGTGACTTCTATTCCAGCGTCTTTGAGGATTTTTACCCCGTTTCCTGCTACGACTGGGTTCGGATCCAGTGTCGCGATAACTACTTTTTTAATTCCGGCCTCTACCAGTGCAACGGCACATGGACCTGTTCTGCCATGGTGGGAACAAGGCTCAAGCGTCACATAAGCAGTTCCGCCATTGGCGTGGTCTCCTGCCATACGAAGGGCATGGATTTCAGCATGTGGTTCTCCAGCTTTTAAATGGGCCCCAACCCCGACGATTCGGTTGTCGTTCACAATCACAGCCCCAACAAGCGGATTCGGATCCGTCTGACCTTTCATGGCTTGGGCATTTTTCAATGCCAGCTGCATATAAAATTCATCATTCATCATAGCGCTATAATCCTCCTGCTATACTAGATGGAGCTTTGCATCATCTAATTTATCATCCCAGCTTTTCTTTTGAAAAAACAGCTACGCCATATGACCTGATTTTCTTACTTTTGTCTGTAAGTATTTCTCGTTGTACTCGGAGATATCCCCCCATAATGGAGTCCGCCCGGAGACCGGCGCACCTGCTGCTTTCAACGCTTTTAGTTTTTTTGGATTGTTGGTAATCAGTGTGACAGGCTTTGATCGTAATGCTTTAAGAACCTCGATTGCTTCGTCGTAGTTACGGCTGTCATCAGCAAAACCAAGTCCCTCATTCGCCTCAACTGTATCGTATCCATTTTCTTGAAGAATATAGGCCATTGCCTTGCTAAACAAGCCAATTCCTCTGCCTTCATGATTGGCTAAATAAAATAATGCACCTGTCCCGTGCTCGGCAATCATTTTCATGGATTGTTTAAGCTGAAACCCGCAATCACAGCGTTTGCTTCCAAAGATATCCCCAGTATGACAGATGGAGTGCATACGAATCAATGCATCCTCTCCAAATTCAAAATCCCCATAAACGAGGACACTTGATTGTTGGAGGTCTGCTAGATTTGCAGACGATAATTGATCAATTACTTGTTGGAAATCCTCGGTTACATTTTCGCTCTTCAACCAGCTATACCACTTAAATTCAACTGTTTTACCGTATAAATTGACTGGCAGCTTGATTGGTCCAACAAGGTAAATGGCTTCTTCGCCTTTTTTGATTAACTTTATTTTATCCTCTAATAAAGAGAGAACATCTGATTTTAATTGAACTTGTGCCATAATTCATTCCTCCAAAGGGATATTTTTATAGTGGTTCCTTACCGTTTTAATTAAGAGAGAACTGGAATCGTAAAATTTTTCTGATAAGTTTCTTCTTTTACCATCTGCTGTTTCTGTAATTTCTCTGTGTGATCCCGACGAACAAGTTCTAATTTTCTTAATTGGGCAGTACTCACATCTTGTTTGTCTAGTGCCTCGATAATGACATCTGCCAGAATATCTGCATCTAAAAGAGCACAATTGATGCCAAAGGCACCTGTTGGACTCATTGTATGGGCTGCATCTCCGAAAATGACGACTCCATCCTTTGCCCATGCCGGACATTGACAGCTTTGCACTTTTAATAAAATAAAATCATTCCAAGATTGGATGTGCTGACGAACGGTTTCCGTTAACTCTGGAAAAGCCGTAATCACTTGCTCAATAAACGGTGCAAAGGATTGCTTTTTCAATGTTGGAAAGGAATCTTCTTCAATATTCCAGCCTATCTGTATGAATCCGCCCGCCTGGGTAAATAAAGCAAGCTGCTTACCGTCGACCAATGTATTTTTAATGGTTGGCTCCCAATCTTTCGGGCTTGGAATTTTCGCCCACAGCAAGTCATAGCCATGTTTTATGGTCGTGAAGGGCATCTCGGCAAGCTTTCTGACCGTTGAAAAACGGCCATCTGCACCAACAACAATCTTGCATCTGATGATCACTTCTTCATCGCCCTTTAAAGCTTTTAGACCATTAACACGGCCATTTTTAGTGAATAAAAGCTCAGTTACTTTTGTCCCCATCATAAGATTGTAATCCTTATAGGGTTTAGATTGCTGAATCAGCACATTTAATAAATTCCTTTGCGGGACATGGATACCGACATGCTGTTCACCATCAGCCGGTGTGATCGTCTTTATTACGTTTCCGTGATGCCAATATTCAACTCGTTCCATTAATAGCATCCCGGCTTGTTTTACTTGATCAATCAAATTATATTTTTTTAAAACGTGTTCTCCGTCCTGATTGAGATGTTCACCGCGAAATTCTTTGTCAATTCCCGCGTGACGTTCGAGAACAATCGTTGATATACCATTTTTCGCAAGCAAATATCCTAGTAATGCGCCGCCTGGACCGGCACCAACAATACAAACATCTGCTTCAAGATTCATGTTTTAGGACCACCTTGTTGGATCTCGTGATATCCGAGAATGTCTTTTGACTAGTAATAATGAAATTTATAGTTACTTACTTTATGTAACTAATTATATTTTTAAAACTTACTTGTGTCAAACTATTTTATTGTGTATTGTAATTATATTGGTATTTGTAATATGATAATATATTATTAGGAGGGGAGAACCATGAATCAACCTGAAATTTGTCCTCGATTCGAAAAAGCGATGGTGATGTTGAGCCAACGCTGGACAGGTCTTGTCATTTATCAGCTGCTTACAGGGGCGAAACGCTTCTGTACTTTAGAATCTTCAATAGGAATAAGTGGAAGGGTTCTTTCGGAGCGGCTAAAAGATTTAGAAAATCAAGGAATCGTTAAACGCGAGGTATTCCCGGAAACACCAGTACGTATTGAATATTCCTTAACAGAAAAAGGGCTGGCCTTAAAGCCAATCATAAAAGAAATAGAAAATTGGTCTCAAATCTGGCTGCCAGTGGACGCAGATCAATAATGGGGGCAAGGGGACAGTCCCCTTGCTTCTTTTTATAGGAGTGAATAAGATGAAAATTTATGTTGATGCAGATGCGTGTCCAGTAAAAGATATTATTATCTCTGAAGGTACGAATGCGGGAATTCCTGTAGTCCTTGTAACAAGCTTTTCACATTTTTCTAATGCGGAACAACCATCAGGAGTGGAAACCATTTATGTTGATTCTGGGGCAGATGCGGCGGATTATCGGATTATGAAGTTAGCCAAAAAAGAAGACATAATTGTGACGCAGGATTATGGTCTGGCGTCGCTCGGCTTAGCAAAAGGGTGTTTAGTCCTCCATCATAAAGGATTTACTTATACAAATGAAAACATTGATCAATTATTACAAACACGTTATTTAAGTGCAATGGCTCGAAAAAGCGGAAAGCGTACAAAGGGGCCAAAACCTTTTACAACAGAGGATAGGGATCAATTTAGAGAGCTTTTTCAAAGAGCCATTTCTCGTTCCGAATAACCACAGGGCTTATGGGGGAAAATAAAAGCTTTTCAATCAAAAAAAGGTGCCTGCCCTCCAGTCAGTTAAAGCGTTAACGCAATGGGGTCAGGCACCTTTTTAAGGTAACAATTATTTTTTTCTTAATGTTTCATTAAGCATATGGAGTTCAGTCTCGATGTCTGCTAACTGTTTTTCTAAGGGAGATAGATTCCCTTTTACATTTTCTAATTTTTCTAAGTCATTCTGTAAGCGTACATATTCAAATTTTAATTCACGGATTTTATATTCAATTTCTTTTTTCTCCATTACTTTCTCCTTGTCGTTAGTAAATGACAACCGGGTCGTAAGTGCTGAGGTTATCATATACGCTTTTCATCAAACTAGGAGGCGTGTTGACGCAGCCGCCTGAACCTGCTGTTAAATAAGCAGTACTTGACCAATTTGTCCTCCAGCTGGCATCGTGGAACCCTTGGCCGCTGTTTGTAAACGGAGCCCAGTAATTTACCTTAACGGCATAATCGCCTTTACCTACTGCAGTGCCCTTAAGTGTGTACTGTTGGCGTTTATAGAGGATATACCACACTCCTGGTGTTGTATCTTCACCGGTGCTATGTTTGCCGGTCACTACATGCGTTGTAAGTGCCAATTTTCCATCTTTGTAAATCCAAATACGCTGTTCGGCAATGGATACTTCGGCATATGTGTCGCCAATGCCATTATTCGTTGTTGTTTCATAACCGATGCCTTCATTACTCCAGCCATTGCCGTAAATATTTGATGCAGGAATCGATTTTTCCCCTTTTTCAAAAGCCTCTTGAATCCGCGTTGTTTCTTTGTCAGCATCAATTGCCCAGCCATAGCCTTTTCCTTTTACTGTTATGACCGAGCCTGAGTGGGTTTTAAATGCAAAATCTTTATTTAATGTGGATTGAGAACGATTAATTTCATCCATCTTGTTCTTAATATCACTCTCAGTGATGGTAATCTTCATGTCTTTAGACACAGAGGCATTTTTAATTAATTCACTGGCATCTAATGAATAAACTTGATCCTGAACCTTATATTCAATCGTTTGTTGAAGGAGTTCACTCAGCTTTTTCTCTTCATTTTTCACAATTGAACTGTTTTCTTTGACGGGTTGAATGTAGACAGGCTTCAAATGAATGTTACTTTTAAAATCCTGCTTGTCGTAATCCTGCAATAGACTAGTGACATCATATTGTTCTCCATTCATACTTTTAGTGATAACAATCTTGCCCTGTTCCAGCTTCGCCTCAGCGTCTTGGGGAGCTTGTAAATGTTTATTCATGGATAAGAGCTTTTCTTTTACAAGCTTTTTCATCGTTTTGCTTCGATATTGATCCGCCTTTTCGGGTATCAGCAAATAATTTTTACCCTTTGAGGAAGGAAAAAATGTCCACTGGCTTTTTTGTGATTTTTTAACCTCATGCAAATCTTTATCAGTAAATCCCATCTTTGTGTCTTTTTCATCTAAAATGAGCTGTTGTCCGATATAGACTCTGTTTTGTAATTCAGCTGTTTTTAATTTTTTTATTGCCTGCTCAGCAGTCAGCCCGCCAATATTTGTATCATTAATCGTAATCTGCGAATTGAAGCGGGTTGCCTGATAATAACTAATTCCTCCAATTAGAAGCGCAATAATAATGATGATACCCGTCGAGAAAAGCTTCCAGTTTTTAAACCGTTTGGTAGATTTTACACGCCGTCTTTTATCAACTTCCCCAGCTGATTCAATTGCCTTGTTGTTCATAAACCTTCCCTCCGCCTACCTAATTACCTATTGTAAGACTGTCTACCGACTAATCTAGTGTTTTGGTAACAAAACCCTCGATTAGTTTACCTTATAATGCTTAAATAATCACTATTATTTTACTAGACTGTATGGCACAGATATTACCATTATTTGAATTAAGTTTGAGATGATAGGATTAATATATTCCTAGTTTACCATCTTCAGTAAAGATTTGGAAATGAAACTACTTTCCTATATTAGGTGGTTAATTTGACCTGAAAATATGGGGAGAATTCACAAATATGGCGGGATTCAGGCATCATTTTCGAGGATTAAAATAGGTGCCTGACTCCCAGTGTTTTGGTGAAGGTGATTAAGCTCTATTTTCAATCTCCTGAGCACTAAATAAATCCTTGAAATCAGACCCGTTCATTTTTCGTTTTAAATAATCACGAAAGGAATAGCAGCTTTTTTCTTGTGGATGAGTGTAAATGTATGAAACAAAGATTTGCAGCCGAACTTGAATCATAAAATAATAACGATTATTTATGGCTAATACAGGGATGTCGATTACTTTAATTTTTTGTCCAACAACATTTTTGAACTCTAGACTTTTACATAACAAAATATCATCTTCTTTTTCCGTTTTCTTTATAGTATAAACTATTTTTTATTAAAATTTATCTAAATATTAAGTGTTCAAAAATAATTCAGACTCTTTATCTTAAAGCGAGGGGACAGGCCAAGTGTTTCAGTTGAAACACTTGGCCTGTCCCCATGTCATACTCAAGCAAGTCTCATCTTAAAATCTTGATAGCCAAATTGGTGAACAATCCGGCAATCTCCATCTTTAGCTTGTATAGCGATGGCTGGTAATGGCATGCCGTTGAAAGTCGTGTTTTTGACCATCGTATAGATCGCCATATCACCAAAAACTAAACGGTCGCCGCTCTTTAATGGCTGATCGAAAGAATAATCTCCGATGACGTCGCCTGTAAGACAGGTTTGCCCGCCAAGTCGATAGGTGAATGGTTTCTCGCCTGCTTCACCTGATCCAAGAAGTGGAGGACGATAAGGCATTTCCAGCACATCTGGCATATGGCAGGTGGCAGATGTATCAAGAATTGCAATATCCATTCCGTTTTGATGTAAATCAAGTACGGATGTAATGAGATAACCTGCATTAAGGGCGATTGCTTCTCCAGGCTCAAGATAAACTTCTAAATTATATTTCTCCTGCATTCTCTTAATACAAGCTTCTAATCTCGGAATATCGTAATCTTCCCTTGTGATGTGGTGACCGCCGCCGAAATTGATCCATTCCATTTGTGGCAGCCATTCTCCAAACCTTTCTTCAACCGCATTAAGTGTGGTTTCCAAGTCATCAGAGTTTTGCTGACAGAGTGTGTGGAAATGCAAACCTGAAACACCTTCAAGCAATTCGGGACGGAAATGCTCACGGGTTACACCGAATCGAGAACCTGGTGAACACGGGTCATAAATCGCATGGCCAATTTGTGTTGAGCATTCAGGATTGATGCGCAGGCCAACTTTCCTGCCGGCTTTAAGAGCTTTAGCTTTAAATTTTTCTAGCTGTGAAAAAGAATTAAAGATAATATGATCGCAAATCGAGATAATTTCATCGATTTCATCTTCACGGTAGGCAGGGGCAAAGACGTGATTCTCTTTGCCCATTTCTTCGTAACCTAGACGTGCCTCAAATAATCCACTTGCGGTAGTACCACTTAAATATTTTCCAATGAGGGGATACATTGTTGTCATAGAAAATGCCTTTTGTGCCAAAACAATCTTAGCTCCTGTACGCTGCATAACACCGTTAAGGATTTTTAGATTTCTTTCGACGAGACTTTCATCGACGACATAACATGGTGTTGGTAATTCTTCAAACCGCATTTTATTTAATTAGCTCCGCTTCTTTTTTTTGAGCAGGTTCATCGTCAACAAGAACTGGATTAAAATCTTCTACCCATGGCAGTCCCCATTTGTTTAACTCTTCCATGAATGGATCTGGATCAAATTCTTCAATATTGTATACGCCAGCTTTGTTCCATTTACCGGTCATGATCATCGCTGCACCGATCATGGCAGGTACACCTGTTGTATAAGAAACGGCTTGAGAGCCAACTTCCTTATAGCACTCTTGGTGGTCACATACATTGTATACATAATAGGTTTTTTCTTTTCCGTCCTTTTTCCCTCTGAAAATACAGCCGATGTTTGTTTTGCCAACTGTACGAGGTCCTAGCGTTGCCGGATCTGGTAATACTGCCTTCAAGAATTGAAGCGGGATGATTTGTTTTCCTTCGAATTCAATTGGTTCAATGGAAGTCATTCCTACATTTTCAAGGGCCTTAAGGTGAGTAAGATAGCTTTGGCCAAAAGTCATGAAGAAACGAATACGCTTAATCCCAGGGATATTTTGCGCAAGAGACTCAAGTTCTTCGTGGTATAGCAAGTACATATCTTTCTGACCAACTTCAGCAAAGTTATACTCACGCTTGATTTCCATTGGCTCCGTTTCAATCCATTCGCCGTTTTCCCAATAACGACCGTTGGCAGAAACTTCACGAATATTGATTTCAGGGTTGAAATTTGTGGCGAACGGATAGCCATGGTCGCCGCCATTACAGTCAAGGATGTCAATATATTCGATTTCATCAAAATAATGTTTTAACGCATAAGCAGAGAATACGCCAGTTACACCCGGGTCAAAGCCGCTGCCTAGAAGAGCAGTAATGCCGGCTTTTTCAAAACGCTCACGGTATTCCCATTGCCATTTGTATTCAAATTTAGCTGTATCTTCTGGCTCATAGTTTGCGGTATCCATATAGTGTGTTTTTGTTGCAAGACAAGCATCCATGATGGTTAGGTCTTGGTACGGTAACGCTAAATTCATCACAATATCAGGTTTTACTTCATTGATCAATGCGATTAACTCATCTACATTATCTGCATCCACTTGTGCAGTTGTAATTTTTGTTTTGCCGCCATCAAGTTTGGCTTTTAAATCATCACATTTTGATTTTGTCCGGCTTGCAATGCAGATTTCTTCAAATACCTCACTGTTTTGAACGCATTTGTGGACGGCAACGGATGCCACGCCGCCAGCACCAATAATAAGAGCTTTCCCCATGTTTTTGATCTCCTGACTTAATAGATTTTTTTAAAAAATTGCACAACAACAAAAAAAGCAAGTGTAAAACGCAAACCTGCGCACAACACTTGCTTTAGATATAATCATCAATATTAAAAAGAAGGTATATACATGACAAAAGCCCTAAGTATACATCTATCATAAAAGTCCTGGGACATTATGGCAGAAAGCTCTTTAATATTCAAAATATATCATTATAGGATCAGAGTCTATATAGCAAATAATTACTTTTACCACTCTTATTGACCGTTTCACAAGTTGTGTGCATTTGCACTGGTTGTAAAGTAACCAACTTATAAAATTTGAGCTTTTAACTCAATCAATAGGGCAACTATAGTTGCCAATCGGCATTTGACCCGGCTGTCCGTATGGCCTTAACTTCCTAAAATGAAGTGGTCAAAATTATCTGCTTGGAAAGACTCAATAATTTGAATAGTAGCTTTCCAATTAAAAAGAACTTTTTCATATTATCAGTATATTGCATAAATAGCAAGAGGAAAATCAATTTTTTTTTTTGGAAAATCTTGTGCGCGACTTTTTTTCGAATAGGCGTCTTTCTTAAGGTGTTAATCCGGTTTCTAGGAGGGCTTGTCGATAGAAGGAGAGTATGCCAATATAGATGGATAGTATGATCTCCCTATGAAATTTTCAGTTCACGATCGATATTCTTATATTTGGAAATTTACAGGGATGAATGGAGGAAATGAGAATATGTCAAGTTTACCAAACTGTCCAAAATGTAATTCAGAATACACGTATGAGGATCAAAGCCTTTTTGTTTGCCCGGAATGTGCTCATGAGTGGGCTTTAAACTCAGAAACGGAAAATAATGAAGACCAAAAGATAGTCAAAGATGCAAATGGAAATGTTTTAACTGATGGGGATTCTGTAACAGTCATCAAGGACCTGAAAGTAAAGGGAAGTTCATCCGTCTTAAAAGTAGGCACAAAGGTGAAAAATATACGTTTAGTTGATGGGGACCATGATATTGATTGTAAAATTGATGGCTTTGGAGCAATGAAATTAAAATCTGAATTTGTTAAAAAGGTTTAAATAACAGTCGTAATAAAAAGAACTGACATCTAAAAAAAGGTGCCTGATCCCAGATAAGTGAATGGGGGTCAGGCATTTTAAAATTTACAGGTAATGTGGCCTGTATAAATTAATCCTTTAGAATGGGTATTGCATGATTTATTAACCTCATAACACTTCAATGAGCGGATTTAGGCGTCTTATGGGCGAATAATGCCATTCAATGGGCGAATATCGATGTACAATGGGCGGATATTGCCATTTAATGAGCGAATCCAAAAATGCGACTTCTTTTTTGAAATAGCCGAAGGAATTCACAAGCAAAAATCTAGAGGAGATTTTGCTTGTGAATTTTCATATGGTTTATCTATGGTTGCCTGACCCCGATTGTGTCAAAATCATTATTCAAAAATATAACTTATAACATCCAAGGCTTGATCAACGGTTTCCACAGTTACATTCGCTTTATTGGAAAGTTCTTTTAAAGGATGTATTAATGATTCAGGTCTAATGATTATGGTAGGTTTGTTCATTGCTATAGCTGTGCTGGCATCCATGGCTGTATTCCATTGCTTATACTTTTCACCAAATAGGGCAATGACTATATCTGATTTCTGCATTAACACCTGTGTTCTGAAATTGTTAATATCAGAGGCAGCATCATCCTTATAGAAATTTCCGGGCTGCGGACCGAGAATTTCTTCGCCGATATTATCTGATCGTTCATGGTTTGTTTGAGGTGCGACAAATACCAAGGGGAGACTTTTTTCTTTTGCCTTTTTCTTTACGTCTTCTCTCCAAGTATCATGAATCTGCCCAGCTAAATACACAGTTAATTCCAACATGACCCCTCCAAAATTCGTTTTTCTAACCCTATACTATAAAATTTTGTAAGATTTTCAAAGGATTAGGATTCCTGCAAGGGTTAAACAAATGCAACTCATTGGCAAATGAAACCTTTTTCCATTTTTTAACGTAGAAAAGATACAAGCAAAAATAGAAGGATTTTCGTGTTTTCGGAGATAAATGAAAAAAAGGAGTGTGCAAATCATGTACGAATTAAAAACAAAAGAGACGGAGAATAGTGTCATTGAATTTATTGAAAAGGTTGATAGTCTAAAAAAACGTGAAGATGCCTATAAATTATTAGATATCTTTACGGAAACGACGGGTTATCCAGCAAAGATGTGGGGTCCCAGTATCATTGGATTCGGTTCCTATCATTATAAATATGAGTCAGGGCATGAAGGGGATGCACCGCTAGTTGGTTTCTCACCTCGTAAAGCAAAAATCAGTTTATATTTTGCGCCTGGAGAAACGAAACGGGAAGAATTGCTGGAAGAGTTTGGGAA
Source organism: Neobacillus sp. 19 (assembly GCF_049463095.1). Lineage (NCBI taxonomy): Bacteria > Bacillati > Bacillota > Bacilli > Caryophanales > Bacillaceae > Neobacillus > Neobacillus sp. 19. The sequence goes on from NZ_JBMPZU010000033.1 coordinate 73,411, forward strand.
ACATACAACAGGAAAAGCATGTGTCTACATTAATAAAGTAGCAGATATTGATGTTGATGTGTTAAGGGCATTAATTAAGGAGTCCGTCACGTTTTTGAAAGAAATGTATCCGGAACAGGGGAAATGATCAAGTCCGTGCCTGCCTAGAGGTGCAAGTGACAAACAACGCTCAGAGCATTCTGAGCGTTATTTATATTCTTTTTTAAAACAAATTTAGCTGTAATTTACGATATTCAGCTGAAATATTTGTTATAAAAATCCCCGCTGATCAGAACTGTCAATCCCTTTATTTACTATAATTACTGGGAGAAGTTCATGAAAATGGAAAACCGATTGGATTAGGGATAATTTAAGTAGAATCCATAAATTGTTGATAGAGTCGGCATACCAATAGAACAGAATTATTTATAATTAGTTGCTGATCTGCTAGCTGTTAAATCCTTCCTTAAATATGACAAAAATCATATGGTACGATGAATGTGAATTTGAAAGGAATTTTTCCAAAACAGGAGGATGGGAATATGATAAAGAAGAAATTAATTCTAACAATTGCGGCCGCTTCGGCATTGGTGATGGCTAATCCTGTGATCAATAAGGCAGCTGCTGCAACGACTAGCCCACAGGTGCAAGAAAAAGTATATGTGTACCAAGGCAGTGATATGAATGAACTTAATAGTATCATAGAAAAATATCTTGCTAGTTTTGGATTTTTCAATAACGCAGTAAAGCAGCCAACTCAAACACAGAAGAATCAAACAGGGACAACTCAGCAGCCAACTAAGACTGTAGAGGCTAAACTGGTACAGCAGCAGCCAGCTCAGACTGCCGAGGCTAAACCAGTGCAGCAACAGCCGGCAACTTCACAACCTGCAAGTACTTTAAGTGCATATGAACAAAAGGTTGTTGACCTTACAAATCAAGAACGTGCTAAAAACGGTTTACCTGCCCTTAAAGTGGATTTGACGCTAAGCAAAATGGCTCATGAAAAATCTCGTGATATGTCTGCCAATGGCTATTTCAGCCACACAAGCCCAACATATGGTTCCCCGTTTGATATGATGAAGAAATACGGGATTACCTATCGTTCAGCAGGTGAAAACATTGCTATGGGACAAAGAACACCGGAGGAAGTTGTGAAGGCTTGGATGAATAGTGAAGGGCACCGCAAGAACATTCTAAGTCCAAACTACAACTATATTGGAGTAGGTTACGTTTCACAAGGAAACTATTGGACACAGGAGTTTATAGGGAAATAAAGCAAAAAAACTTGAGGAGCGTGATTCTCAAGTTTTTTTGTACGTTGCGTGATTACTAAAGATGTTTGAAAATTCATATTGTTTCTAAAAGTATAAGTGCCTAGTGTAAAATGAGGAGAGGAGGGTGATAACGAATGAAAGCACAAGTGATTAAAAAATTTGGAGATCCATCTGTTTTTGAAATGGCTGAGGTTCCTAAGCCTGAAGCCATTCCTGGGCATGTTGTCATTCAAGTAAAAGCAACAAGTGTCAATCCAATTGATACAAAGATTCGGTCTGGAGCGGTTGCAGCAATTGCACCAGAATTTCCAGCGGTATTACACGGTGATGTAGCTGGAGTCATTGTAGAGGTGGGAGAAGGAGTATCAGAGTTCAAGGTTGGTGATGAAGTTTTTGGCTGTGCTGGTGGTGTAAAGGGAACAGGTGGGGCCCTGGCTGAATATATGCTTGCGGACGTGCAGCTTCTAGCTGCGAAACCAAGAAATGTAACGATGGCACAAGCGGCGGCGTTTCCTCTCGTAATTATTACCGCATGGGAGGCACTTTATAATCGGGCAAATGTTCAAAACGGGCAAACAGTACTTATTCATGGAGCCGCAGGCGGAGTAGGTCATGTGGCCATTCAACTGGCAAAGTTAGCTGGTGCAAAAGTATTTACAACGGCTTCATCTGACGAAAAATTAAGTATGGGAAAGCGTTTAGGCGCAGATGTGTCCATTAATTATCGGGAACAGTCAGTCGAGCAGTACGTAAAGGAATATACAGATGGAAAAGGGTTTGACATTGTGTTCGATACGGTTGGCGGCGAAAACCTTGATCGATCTTTTCAGGCTGCGGCCACTTACGGAACAGTCCTATCAATTGCCGCACGCTCCACGCATGATTTGTCACCTCTCCATGCTAAGGCACTGACCTTACATATTACCTTTATGATTTTAAAAATCATGAATAAGGAAAAAAGACAGGAATACGGGAATATTTTACGAGAAGTAACGAAGCTTGTAGAGGAAGGGAAACTTCAGCCGTTAGTAGATGATAGTGTTTTTAGTTTTAATCAAGTAAATGAGGCACATTCTTTATTGGAATCTCATAAGGCAATTGGAAAAATTGTATTAACAAATGAATGGTAAATAAAGTGGATAGAAGAAAAGAAATGGTCGCCAATAAAGGCTATAAGCGACCGAAACTATGATAAAAGAGAGGGACCGGTCGCCAATAAAGGCTATAAGCGACTGAAACTATGAAAAAAGAGAGGGGACGGTCGCCAATAGGGTTATAGGAGCCCGAAACTATGAAAAAAGATGAGGACCGGTCGCCAATAAGTGCATCGGTCAGTAAGATCAATGTTCCACGTAAGAAAATAGTAAACAATAAAGTGACAATTAAAGCTGCCATAAGGGAGGAATTCGATGACACATTCAATAACTGATCATCTTGGTAGACGGGTGAATATTCCGGCTGTGCCCAAGCGGATTATTTCCATTTGTCCAGCAATTACGGAGACACTCTTTGCCTTAGGTATGGAGAATGAAATAGTTGGCCGGACAAAATATTGCATTTTTCCTAAAGGGATAGTTGACGAAGTATTAGTTGTCGGCGGTACAAAAGAAGTAAACGTGGAAACAATTCGTAATTTACAAGCGGATCTTATTTTAGCCGAAAAAGAAGAAAACACTGAAGAAATTGTGCTTGCACTTGAAAAAATTGCCCCAGTTTTTGTTTTGGAAGTACAAAAGATTGAAGAATCCTACCGGCTGATCGAAACGCTGGGGTTATTAACAAATAGACAACAGGCAGCTAGCCGCCTCATCACATCCTGCAAAGCATCCTTCCCTGTTCGTGCAGACAAGCAGAATCTAAACGCCGCCTATGTTATTTGGCGAAAACCATATATGGTAGTGGGAGGGACGACATACATTAATGATGTCTTGCACACACTTGGTTTCCAAAACCCCTTTGAAACGGGAGAATCCAGGTATCCAACGGTTACAAAAGAGGAACTTGCAGCTGCAAAACTCGATGTGCTTCTGCTGGCTTCCGAACCATTTCCCTTTCAAGAAAAACATATAGCGGAATTTCAATCGTTTCTACCAAATACAAAAATCGTTTTAGTGGATGGCGAGATGTTTTGGAACGGAGCGAAAATGCTGGAAGCAGGGCCTTACTTAGAAAAATTAAAAAAAGAATTATGACTCAAGAGGACGGACGGTTCTTATGGTCCTCACTTCAAAAACCATAAGAGCCGCCCAAGCGGCCTTCCCTGCTAGTTTTTAGAACCAAAATCAATCCCAGAAATGATATAAGGAATGGCTGATTTGATAAATTCCTCCGGTGGTATCTTTTTACTATTTCTTCTCCATTCTACAGAAGCCCCGTATATTCCCCAACTTAATATGACAGCAGTAATCTTTAGAGCTTCGTCCTCTTCCGTGTTATTTTGTTTTAACAACATTTTGTAAAAAATGATTTCGAGCTGTTCCCTAATAATACGGGCAATGGTATCTTCGTAACCTCTATGGCAGCGATTGGACAATGACTTTTGAAAATTTGTGATAGCAGTGAAGATCCTAACGAAAGCTTCTTCATTAAGTTCGTCATTCTGGTAGAAATCATAATTCAAATTAACTAACAATACCTCTGATAATACCTTCTCTAATAAATCATATATATCTTCAAAATGATAATAAAATGTGGCACGATTAATCATCGCCTCAGTTGTAATATCCTTAACGGTAATATCCTTAAATTCCTTATTCCCTGAAAGTTCAATGAAAGAATCCATAATTAATTTGCGAGTACGCAGAACTCGTGGGTCCGTCTTTGATTGAGTCATTTTGTAATCACCCCTACTTTTTAAACACTTTCTTAAATGTGTCGTATAAACAACATATCCACAGAACTATCGGTGTTGATAATTTTCATTATGACTTAAGATTTAATTGTGAAGCAAATAATATCAATTGTGTTTTTGAAAAGGAAAGCGTAGATACGTTTTGTAAAACAATTAAAGGGGGAAAAATGAATTGAAAAACAATAATAATATGATGTGTGATTTAGAAACAGGTGTCTGCGGAGTAGCTGGAGATGAGGAAATGGAAGTTATTGATTTTAATCAACCCAAAAAATCAATTAATCTTTATTATGTGACGGATCCAATTTGTTCGCATTGCTGGGCAATCGAACCGGTGCTTCGTCGTTTTGTAGAGCAGTATGGAGACTATTTTAACTTTCATCCGGTAATGGGTGGTTTGCTGGAAAAATGGCATGATGGACCAATCGATCCTGCAAACGGAATTTATAAACCAGCTGACGTTGCTGGTCATTGGAGAGAGGTGGGAGAATATTCAAGAATGCCAATTGATGGGTCGTTAATGATTGATAATCCTGTTCAATCCTCCTACCCACCCTCTCGTGTATTTAAGATAATTCAAAAAAATCACAATGAGAAAACAGCATTTGACTATTTGCGCCGTGCAAGAGAAGCGCTTTTCGCCTTCAATCAAAACATTTCAGATAAATCCGTTATGATTGAAATCGTAAATAAACTGGGTCTTGATGGAGAAGCCATTGTTAATGAAGCGGAGCAGCCAATCGGACAACAATTATTGAATGAAGATTTTGCTCTTGCCAGAAGCTTAGGTGTCAGAGGATTTCCAAGCATTATCATGATCAATGAGGAAAATAAAGGCGTAAAAATCGTTGGCGGGCGTCCGTTTGAATCCTATGTTGACGGATTAAAACAAGTTCTAAATCTGGAAGAACTTAAGCCAAAACAACCATCCCTTTCTAGCTTGCTGGAAAGAGAGAAACTTTTATTTTCTAAAGAAATTGAAGTCATGTACGATGTGGAACAATCAGATGTTACCTCGTTTATTGAAAAAGAGCTTCTACCAGATCGTTATCAAGTGAAGGAAATTCTAGGAGAACTCTATTTTACAACTACTAAATAAAGGAGAATGTAAAATAAATAATAAAACCCTGACTTTGGAACTACAGAAAAAAGGCAGGAGGATTCAATTGTGAATCTTCCTGCTTTTTTTGCGCATTTTCGGGACTTTTATACCATTTTTTGAGAGGTTTGTAAAATAGAAGGAAGTAATTTATAATAATAAGAAAATTATAAATTGATAGAAAGGGGTTTGGGGATGAAATTATATATGTCGGTTGACATGGAAGGAATTACAGGGATGGTTGACCACACTCAAGTTGATTCCGGTAAGCATAATTATGAACGAAGCCGTATTATTATGACGGATGAAGCGAATCATGTCATAACAGCAGCCTTTGAATCAGGGTGTAATGAGGTAGTAGTAAATGATAGCCATTCTAAAATGAACAATCTATTAATTGAGAGGCTTCACCCTGAGACACAATTAATTACCGGTGATGTGAAACCGTTTTCAATGGTACAAGGATTAGATGCATCATTTCATGGAGCGGCATTTGTTGGCTACCATGCTCGAGCAGCCCTAAAAGGGGTCATGTCACATTCAATGATCTTTGGCGTTCGCAATATGTATATTAATGATGTAGCGGTGGGCGAACTTGGATTTAACGCCTATGTCGCAGGATATTACGATGTACCGCTGCTGATGGTTGCGGGTGATGACCGTGCTGCACTTGAGGCAGAACAGTTGATTCCGGGTGTGACAACGGCAATTGTTAAAGAATCCATCTCAAGGTCCGCAGTCAAATCGTTGACACCCACTAAAGCTGGGCAGCTTCTCCGTGAAAAAACAGCTATTGCGCTAAAAAATAGAGATAAAGTGAGACCGCTTACACCGCCGGACCGCCCACTTCTATCAATTGAATTTACCAACTATGGAGAAGCGGAATGGGCTCATTTAATGCCCGGCACAGAAATTGTCCCAGAAACAACCATTGTTCGTTTTCAAGCAAAAGACATTTTGGAAGCCTATCAAGCAATGCTCGTAATGACGGAAATGGCGATGAGAACTACATTCTGTTAGGAAGTGGACAAGCATGAATTCATATTTCATTAAACGTTTTGCAGCGATGATTATCACGTTATGGCTCATCATTACAGCAACATTTTTCTTAATGCATTCGGTACCAGGTTCACCATTTAATGAGGAAAGAACAACCAATGAAGCAGTCCAGAAGAACCTCGAAGCCTATTACCAACTGGATAAACCGCTCATCGTCCAATATGGAAATTACTTAGCGGCACTTGTGAAATTAGACCTTGGCCCGTCCATTAAAAAATCATCACAGACCGTTAACGACATGCTGGGCAGAGGATTTCCGGTATCATTTGAACTTGGCTTTTATACACTTTTAGTTGCAATATTTTCAGGTATATTACTCGGAGTGCTTGCTGCCCTTCGACATAATGGAATTCTCGACTATGTGGCGATGAGTATTGCTGTAATCGGAATTTCGATACCGAACTTTGTTATGGCAACTTTTTTGATTGAGGAATTGGCGGTCAGATTTCCAATATTTCCTGTCGCTACATGGTCTAGCCCGAAACATATGGTATTGCCGATTTTGGCATTGGCAACAGGACCAATGGCAATTATCGCCCGCTTAACTCGCACATCGATGCTGGAAGTATTAACGCAAGATTACATAAAAACGGCAAAAGCAAAGGGATTGTCCCCAGTTAAAATCGTGTTCAAGCATGCCTTAAGAAATGCGCTATTGCCGGTTGTTACTGTTTTGGGTTCATTAGCGGCAAGTATCTTAACAGGGACATTTGTTATTGAAAAAATATTCGCGATCCCTGGGATGGGAAAATACTTTGTTGATAGTATCAATACGCGGGATTATCCCGTCATTATGGGAACAACAGTCTTTTATAGTGCCATTTTAATTCTTATGCTGTTAATCGTCGATCTCGCATACGGTGTATTGGATCCAAGAATAAAACTGCATAAAAAGGAGGCGAAATAATGGAACTACGAAAACATGAAAACAGAAATATTTCGCCAGATGTTCCAGATGAATGGTTTGTTCCTAAAGCACGAAATCAAATAGCTGCAGAAGCAGTCATAAGGCCAAGCTTGTCGTACTGGAAGGATTCTTGGCTCAGGCTATTAAAAAATAAATTAGCGATGGCTGGCTTAGTTTTCTTAGCCTTACTCACTTTATTGGCCATTTTCGGACCGATGATCTCGCCACATTCCGTGGAAAAACAATCGTTAACACTGCAGAATTTGCCTCCATCAAGCAAATATTGGTTTGGGACGGATGATTTAGGGCGAGACGTGTTTACGAGAACATGTTATGGTGCGCGAATATCATTATTTGTTGGATTAATGGCTGCCCTCATTGACTTTATAATTGGTGTTGTTTATGGCGGTTTTTCCGGTTACAAAGGCGGCCGGACCGATAACTTGATGATGAGATTTGTGGAAATCCTATATGGCCTTCCGTATTTATTAGTTGTCATTTTAGTTATGGTCGTGATTGGACCAGGATTAACCACTATCATTCTAGCATTGTCCATAACCGGCTGGGTCGGGATGGCAAGGATTGTGCGCGGGCAAGTCTTGCAAATTAAAAACTATGAATTTGTTCTGGCATCGAAAACGTTTGGAACAAAAACGGCACGAATTATCCGGAAAAATCTGCTGCCAAATACAATGGGTCCTATAATTGTCCAGATGACGCTAACGATCCCGTCTGCTATTTTTGCGGAAGCATTTTTGAGCTTCATCGGTCTGGGAATTCAAGCTCCGCATGCAAGCTGGGGGGTAATGGCTAATGATGGCTTATCTACTATTCTATCAGGATACTGGTGGCGTTTGTTCTTTCCAACATTGTTCATTTCCTTAACAATGTTCGCGTTTAATGTTTTAGGTGATGGATTGCAGGATGCCCTTGATCCGAAGCTTAGGAGGTAACATCATGGAGAAAATTCTACAAGTGAAGGATTTATACGTATCCTTTTCAACCTATGGCGGTGAAGTAAATGCGGTTCGCGGTGTCAGTTTTGACTTACATAAAGGTGAAACATTAGCGATTGTTGGGGAATCTGGCTGTGGGAAAAGTGTAACTTCACAAAGTATTATGAGGCTTATTCCCACTCCACCCGGAAGAATAACGGGCGGAGAAGTCCTTTTCCAAGGAATGGATTTAATGAAGTTAAAAGAACCGGAACTACGGAAACTTCGCGGTGCCAATATTTCGATGATTTTTCAAGATCCAATGACCGCTTTAAATCCAACGATGACGATTGGTGAGCAAATCATGGAAGGAATTATCCAGCATGAAAAGGTCACAAGGGGCAAGGCAAAAGAAGCAGCTATTGAAATGCTTACACTTGTGGGTATTCCAAGTCCTGAACAACGGTTAAAACAATACCCTCATCAGTTTAGCGGTGGTATGCGGCAGCGAATAGTCATTGCCATGGCGCTTGTGTGCCAGCCGGATGTATTAATTGCCGATGAACCGACAACCGCGCTTGATGTTACCATCCAAGCACAAATTTTAGAGTTATTTAGAGATATCCAAAAGAAAACAGGGGTATCCATCATTCTTATCACCCATGATTTGGGTGTAGTAGCACAGGTTGCGGACCGAGTTGCCGTTATGTATGCGGGAAAAATCGTTGAATTAGGGACAAGGCGGGAAATTTTTTATCAACCTCAGCATCCATATACGAAGGGATTACTTCAGTCCGTGCCGCGCCTGGACATGGAAAAGGAGGAACTTGTTCCGATCCCTGGAACACCGCCGGACTTATTTTCCCCGCCGGTTGGATGTGCCTTTTCAGCACGCTGTCCATATGTGATGGAAGTTTGTGATAAAGCCTACCCATTTAAAACCCATCTAAGCAGCAACCACCAAGTGGATTGCTGGCTGCAGGATGAACGAGCTAAAAAACTGGTTTCAACATTTGTTTAAATAAAAAAAAACGAGGGGGAGAATCATGAAAAAGTTAATGACATTGTTGATCACTTCTTTGCTTGTATTTGCATTAGCAGCTTGTACAGCAAACAAGGATGCAGGAAGTGAACCGAAAAAAGACGATGGAAAAGGAAAGTCTAAGGAAAAGGTAGAAAAAGTCCTATACCTTAATAACAGCCAAGAGCCAACCTCTTGGGATCCGGCCATTGGATTCGATGCCGTTTCTTGGAATTCTTTGAACAACATTATGGAAGGTCTGACCCGTTTGGATCAGAACCATGAACCAAAAGCTGCAACAGCTGAAAAATGGGATGTATCAGAGGATGGTAAAACCTATACCTTCCATATTCGTGATAATGCGAAATGGTCTAATGGTGATGATCTGACTGCGGGTGATTTTGTATTTGCCTGGAAACGTCTTTTAGATCCAAAAACAGGATCTTCTGCTGCATTCTTGGGTTATTTTATCGAAGGTGGAGAAGCATTTAACACGGAACAAGGGACTGCTGAAGATGTGAAGGTAAAAGCTGTCGATGAAAAGACGTTCGAAGTAACATTGACGAGCCCACAAGCATATTTCTTAAGCGTCATTGCCAATCCTGCCTTTTTCCCAATTAATGAAAAAGTTGCAACGGCCAATCCAAATTGGTTTGCTGAAGCAAGCTCATTCGTGGGTAATGGTCCTTTCAATTTAACTGAGTGGAACCATGATAGTGATTTCACTTTTACAAAAAATGAAAAATATTGGGATGCGAAAAATGTAAAATTGGATAAGGTGCATTGGGCGATGGTTGATGACCCAAATACAGAATATCAAATGTATAAAACTGGAGAGTTAGATACGTCTGATGTTCCTGCCGAACTTGCAGACCAGTTGTTTAAAGAAGGCGACGTGAAGGTTGAAGATCAAGCGGGTGAATATTTCTACCGCTTTAATCTTACAAAAGAACCTTTCCAAAACGAGAATATCCGCAAGGCATTCGCGATGGCCGTTAACCAAAAACAAATGGTTGAACTTGTAACAAAAAATCAGGAAAAGCCTGCCTATGGCTTTGTCTCTTACGGATTTAAGGACCCTGCAGGTAAGGACTTCCGCAAAACAAGTGGTGACCTTATTAAAACTGATGTAGAGAAAGCAAAAGAACTTTTGAAAAAGGGTATGGAAGAGGAGAAATACACGCAACTTCCGGAAGTAACTCTTACTTACAGCACAAGCGATGCACATAAGAAAATCGCTGAAGCCTTACAGCAAATGTTTAAAGAGAATTTAGGTGTCGATGTAAAGCTTGCCAATATGGAAAGCAGCGTATTTGCTACCGATCAAAAAGCATTAAAATTCCAGTTATCACGCAGCTCATTCCTTGCTGACTATGCAGACCCAATCAACTTCTTAGAAAACTTTATTACGGGATCTCCAATGAACCGCACTGGGTGGAGCAATGCTGAATTTGATAAATTAATTAAAGATGCAAAAAATGAAAAGGATGAAAAGAAACGCTTCGATATGATGTATCAAGCTGAAAAGATTTTATTCGATGCCGCACCAATCATTCCAATTCACTTCTATAATCAAGTATATTTACAAAATAAGGATGTAACAGGCATCGTTCGTCATCCAGTTGGATATTTAGAATTAAAATGGGCAGATAAGAAATAAGAACGGATTGCAGCGTTTCTTTATTCTTAGGCTCTGTTAAACGTGGCTGTTGATTTCCGCTACATCCGCTTCGCTTTCCGCGGGGCGGGCGGTGAGCCTCCTCGGCGCTAAAGCGCCTGTGGGGTCTCACCTGTCCCGCTGCTCCCGCAGGAGTCTCGCGGCTTTCGCTCCAATCAACAGTGGTAAAAAATCAACAATAAACTATAACAGAACCTATTTTTAAATAAGAGGGATGTTCGACTGAACATCCCTTTTACCCTAGAAACGTAGACTTATAGTTGTGCGAAAAGGGGGGGTTTTTAAATGAATGCAGTAAAGCCAAATCGGCTTAAAAAGGGTGATACCGTTGGGGTCATTGCCCCGGCAAGCCCGCCGAACCGGGAAAATCTAGAGCGTGGCATAGATTTTTTGAAGGATTTAGGACTAAAAGTTAAGGTTGGCAGCCATGTTTCCCGAATAAATGGTTATTTAGCCGGGTCCGATCAAGAAAGACTTGGAGATTTCCATGACATGTTCAGCGATCCAGAGGTTAAAGGCATCATTTGTGCCTGCGGCGGTTTTGGAACAGGAAGAATGGCCGGGCAAATTGACTACGAACTGATTAAAAAGAATCCCAAAATTTTTTGGGGCTACAGTGATATTACTTTTTTACATACGGCCATTCGGCAGCAATCGGACCTAGTCACCTTTCATGGACCGATGCTGGCTTCAGATATGGGGAAAGTGGATACACACCCATTATCAAAAGAAAGATTTTTGCAATTATTTGAACCTGCCCCTTTTGTCTATACGGAACAAATCTCTCCGTTGGAAGTTTTAGTAGAGGGTGAAGCAAAGGGAGAAATTGTGGGAGGAAATTTGTCGCTTCTAGTCAGTACGCTCGGAACCGCGTATGAAATAGATACGAAGGGGAAGCTGCTGCTAATCGAAGATGTGAATGAAGAGCCTCGGTCTGTTGACCGGATGCTCAATCAGCTTTATTTGGCTGGAAAGTTAAAGGATACTTGCGGCATTCTGATTGGAGACTTTTGTGATTGCACACCAAAAAGGAATCTTTCCTTCACGCTTGAGGAGGTCTTCACTCATTATGTTCAACTTGCACAAAAGCCGGCGATAAAGGGATTCATGATTGGTCATTGTAACCCTCATATTTCTATTCCATTAGGTGTGCAAGCCTACATGAATACGTATGAAAAAAAATTAATTGTCGATAGCGGCATCTTGTAAAGGATGGTTTATATATGATTATAGAGCAAATTGAAACATTCCGAGTCGCTGTTCCCTTGCATAAGCCGTTTAAAACGGCTCTCCGAACCGTGACGACAGCTGAGTCCATTTTTGTGAAAATTACCTGCGATAATGGAATCGTTGGCTGGGGTGAAGCACCTCCTACTATTGTCATTACAGGAGACAGCCTCTCGAGTATAGAATCTTCCATCCACAATACGATCAAGCCATTTTTACATAAAAAAAACCTGTTTCAATATGAGGTGATTTTTCAGGGATTAAAGACACTTATGGTCGGAAATCCGAGTCCAAAAGCTGCTGTGGATATGGCTATTTATGATTGTTTATCCCAATTTTGTAATCTGCCGCTCTATCAATTTCTCGGCGGACATAAAAAGGAAATGGAAACAGACTTTACCGTTAGCGTGAATGGGCCTGAGGAAATGGGCGAGGATGCAGTTTCCTATATCCAAAAAGGATTTAATGTCCTTAAGGTCAAGGTAGGGAAGGATGATATTGCAGCCGATATGGAGCGAATCAAGGAGATTAGAAGACGGGTAGGGAAGGATATTAAAATCCGCCTGGATGCGAATCAGGGCTGGACAGCGAAGGATGCCATCCGCGCCATCCGTAAAATGGAGGACCATGATTTACGAATTGAACTTGTGGAGCAGCCTGTCAAAGCAGACGATATTGATGGGTTGAAGCAGGTAACGGATGCAGTGGATACGCTGATTATGGCCGATGAAAGTGTGTTTACACCGAAACAAGCCTTTCAAGTTTTAAAAACAAGGAGTGCCGATTTAATTAATATTAAGCTGATGAAGGCGGGCGGCATTTATCAAGCTCAGATCATCAACCATCTTGCTGAAACATGCGGTGTTGAGTGTATGGTTGGCAGTATGATTGAAACCCGACTTGGTATTACAGCAGCGGCTCACTTTGCTGCAAGCAAGCAAAATATTACTCGTTTTGACTTTGATGCACCGTTAATGCTGGCAAAGGAAATCGTTGAAGGCGGAGTCCAATATAATAGTAGATTAATAACAATGCCGGAGGCACCGGGCCTTGGAATTAAGTCGATTGACATTAAAGGGGGAGTTTTAATTGGTTAAATGGATTGTAAATGTGCCGGTAGCAACTGTCTGGACGTCTGTTGATTCACCACGAGAAATTGACTATGCTGCGGTAACGAACCCCGTTTTGATTGATACGTGGTTAGATGGATTAACGTATGAAACCCGGCTGGGATTGTGCGATCAAAACCTTGTTCAAACGCAGCTATTATATGGAGAAGAAGTGATGATTACCGAGGAAAAGGAGGATTGGGCACATGTAATTATTCCTAGTCAGTCAACATCCAAGGAGACCCGAGGCTATCCAGGCTGGGTTCCGAAAACTCAGTTAGTGGAAGTGGCCGATGGCTGGAATATAACGGATGTCCCTGTCGCGATTGTGACTAGCCGAAAGGCAAAGTTGGTGAAAGAGAATCATCAATCGAGTTTAGAGCTCTCCTATTTAACAACCTTGCCTTTTTTATATGAAGAGGAAGGGAAGAGTTTCGTTAAAACCCCTGATGGGACGGGTGTGCTGGATGCAACGGATGTTGTTATCACTGATTCTCCAGCAAGAGGAGATGGTCAGGCAATCGTATCCGCTGGTGAGAGGTTTCTTCATTTACCCTATTTGTGGGGCGGGATGAGCAGTTATGGCTATGATTGCTCCGGATTCAGCTACTCGATGTGTAAGGCAAATGGGTATGTGATTCCCCGAGATGCCCATGATCAAGCAGCTGCAGGCAAAAAAATCGAAATAGAAGCGATCGAACCAGGTGATTTATTATTTTTCGCCTATGAAGAAGGAAAAGGGAGGATCCACCATGTTGGCATTTATTATGGAGATGGAAAATTACTGCACTCCCCAAATACTGGCAAAACAATAGAAATTATTCCTTTAGAAGGTACGATTTATGAGCAAGAACTATGTGCAGCAAGACGCTATTGGTGAGATGGAGGAATAACCATGGAGAAATTATTACAGGTAAACAATCTCAAAAAGCATTTTAACTTAGGTAAAGATCAAGTGTTAAAAGCTGTAGATGGTGTGAGCTTTCACATTAATAAAGGTGAGACCTTCGGAATTGTCGGAGAGTCAGGGTGCGGAAAGTCCACGGCGGGAAGAACCATTATCGGGCTTTATGATGTAACCGATGGTGAGGTGGTCTTTAAAGGGAAAGATATCCACAAATTAACATCGAAAGAGCGATTTGCTTTTCATAGACAAATGCAAATGATCTTTCAAGATCCATATGCGTCGTTAAATCCAAGGTCAACGGTAAGTGAAATCATTTCTGAGCCGATGGAGGTTCACGGCTTATATCCGAATAAGAAAGAACGATTGAATCGTGTCTATCAATTATTAGAGGATGTCGGTTTAAATCGCGAACATGCCAATCGCTATCCACATGAATTCAGCGGCGGACAGCGGCAGAGGATTGGAATCGCCCGGGCTCTTTCCCTCGACCCTGATTTTATTATCGCAGATGAGCCGATTTCTGCCTTAGATGTGTCCGTACAGGCCCAGGTCGTTAATTTGCTGACAAAATTGCAGAAGGAAAAAGGATTAACCTATCTATTTATCGCCCATGATCTTTCGATGGTAAAGCAAATTAGTGACCGGATTGGTGTCATGTATTTGGGACAACTAGTGGAATTGACGACAAGCAGTGAGCTATACAAAAAGCCGCTGCACCCATATACACAGGCATTGCTCTCAGCCATTCCTATTCCTGACCCAGACATTGAGGACAAGCGTGAACGGATCATTTTAAAGGGGGAACTGCCAAGCCCGATTAATCCTCCAAGCGGATGTGTATTTAGAACCCGCTGTCCAATGGCTATGGAGGTTTGTGCCAAGGAGAAGCCTGTCTGGCAGGAATACGAGGAGAGCCATTACATTGCCTGTCATTTATATGATAAAAATAAAACCGGTGATCATGATTATTCCCAGGTCGCTGCCGCGAGGTAACCGATGGATAGATTAATGGAGAAAATCGAAGAAGAACTCCGCGGCCTCAGCGGCCGGGCTGGCGTGGCGATCGAAATGGAAGGCAAATGCATTGATATAAATAGCAAGGAAGTGTTTCAATCTGCAAGTCTCATTAAGGTTCCTATTTTAATAGAAGGACTTCGGCAGAGTGACAGAGGTACACTAAACGTTAATCAATTAGTATCGATTACAAGTCCTGTTGGCGGATCCGGGGTTTTACAGGTATTATCCCGTGATGCACGACTGACACTGAAGGATCTCATGACCTTAATGATCACGGTCTCAGATAATACTGCCACCAATATCCTAATCGATGAATTAGGAATGGAAGCCATTAATCGCTCCATGGTAAAAATGGGACTGCAACATACCTTGCTTAATCGGAAAATGATGGACTTTGTGGCCATGGAGCAGGGGCGTGATAACTATACAAGTCCAGTGGATATACTGACATGTTTGAAAGTTATCAAAGAAGGATCCTATTTAACAGAAGAAAGCCGAGAGGAAGCCTTACGAATGATGAAGTATCAGCAATTTCAAGATAGACTTCCAGGTATGATGGACTTAGACAGGGTCATAGCAGCCAATAAAACAGGCAGTCTTCCTCACGTCGTACATGATTGTGCGATAATAACCTATAAGGGGAAAACGGCCTATGCGGCGGTCTTATTGGACCGCCTTGACGATGAGTTTACGGGGAACCAGATAATAAGTAGAATAGGTAAGCATATCTATGATTATTTGTTATTCGGAATTTGAGCGAACCATTAAAAGAAATCGGGTGAATATAAACAATAAAGAGCATTTCAGTGCGGAGGAATGCTCTTTATTTTTGTCTGAAATAAGAAATGAAAACCATAAAGCACTTCTGACTCGTTACATTGACCGTGAAGTGAAAAAGAAAGCGTAGACGGTAAATGAAAGCCCATTACATTAACCGTGAAGCAAAAAAGAGAGTGCCGAGGGTAAATGAAAGCCCGTTACATTGACCGAGGTTCAAAAAAGAAAGCGTAGACGGTAAATGAAAGTCCGTTACATTGGCCCTGAAGCGAAAAAAAGAGCCCCACCGGTAAATGAAAGCCCGTTACATTGACCGTGAAGCGAAAAAAAGAGCCCCGCCGGTAAATGAAAGCCTTTTACATTAAGAGAAAGGCATTTGCAAGGTGCCCAACAAAAATGTCAAAGATCATCCAAAGTGATACGTTACTTTGCTTATGATTTATACTAAAATGAACTTAAAAAGCTTACTAAAAAGGTTTTTGCAACGACAAATACATGTTTTAGGTGGTAGCATCTGGAGGATTTTTAGAATGATAACAGAAGGGACATTTAATGGTGTCGGTGGAATAGAGCTTTACTTTCGTGTGATCGAACCATTAACAGCTCCAAAAGCGGCGGTTATTCTAGTTCATGGTCATGGAGATCACAGCGGGGGAATGCAGAATATTATTGAAAGCTTGGTTAATAAAGATTATATTGTGTATGCCTTTGATTTACGCGGGCATGGGAAAAGCACAGGTAAAAGGGGATACATTCAGTCGTGGGATGAATTTAGCGGAGATTTACATGAGTTCCGCAAGCTTGTTTCCCTCAATCAGCCTGGATTGCCCTTGTATATTGTGGGACATAGTATTGGCGGTCTGATTACCCTTGAATATGCTTTAGAACACAGTCCAGGTATTTCTGGGATAATCGCGATTTCTCCCGCCATCTCTTATAAAGTAACACGCTTTGAGCAGTTAGGGATCAACTTAATGGGTAAGGTGAAACCCGACTATCGTATAAAAAAGCCCGGCAGGATTCGATTATTAAAGAAAAAATCGGCGATACGTGTGAAATACGAATCCGACCGTTTACGTCATAATATCGTGACCCCTGGTTTAGGCAGCAGTTTAATCCAAACAATTACACGGGTAGTAAATAAAGCGTCATCGATTACCCTTCCTATCTTATTACAATACGGCCAGGATGATAAAATTACTCCCCCATCAAAGCTGCGCCTTTTTTTTATTCTGATGGCCTCAAAGGATAAACAGATGATTGAATACCCATCGGCTCGGCACCGTCCATTTGATGAGGATGGAGGAGAACAATTTTTAGGAGATTTGGTTGGCTGGTTAGATAAACAGCAAAAGGTAATTAACAGGGAGTTTAGTTAAAATGGATTGTTGCTTCCCTTAACGCGTTAAAACATTGATACCAGCCATTCAGGAACAGACTCCGATTCAGGGTCTGCTTTTTTTGTTCATCTAAAATTACTGGTTATTTAAAGTTAAAATTAAATAAATTAATTTTTTTATAATTTTTTATAAAATATTTTAATTATCTATTTTAATTATTTAATCATTGTTGTATGATTAAGTTAAATAAAGGAAGGGAGAAAAAGATGGCCTATCCATTAATTACTGACTGTCCAGTTTGCAGCAAACAATTGAAAGTTACAAAGCTACAGTGCAAGCATTGCCATACGATCGTGGAAAACGAGTTTGAATTATCAAAGCTAGCAGCCCTTGGTCAAGACCAACTGCATTTTATTGAAATTTTTCTAAAATGCCGTGGAAATATCAAAGAGGTGGAGAAAGAATTGGGGATTTCCTACCCGACTGTACGAGGAAAATTAGATGATATTATTTCTGCTCTAGGCTATTCCACGCAAAAGAAAACGGAAGTGGATAAGAAAAAGGTAGTTGCAATGTTGGAAAAGGGAGAAATCACAGCAGAAGAAGCCATTCATTTATTAAAAGAGGGGGAATTATAAATGAAAGAGGAAATTTCAAGAGTGTTGACCATGGTCGAGGAGGGCAAAATCGATAAGGAAAAAGCAACGGAATTAATCAATGTCCTGCAGGGTAAAGAGCAGCAACAGCCAGTTCAATTAACAAAAGAAATCCCCTATGGCAGCAAAATGCTGAAAATTCGAGTTACCTCCGAAAAAGGGGATAATGTCAATGTGAATTTGCCGATTAATCTTATTAAAGCTGTTTTAAAGGTTGGAACGAGTATCGCAGAAAAAATTCCAGAGGCTGAAAAATATGTGAAGGATATTAATGTAGATCTTTTAATCACAGCAATTGAAAATGAATTGGACGGTCAAATTGTTGATGTGACTTCAGCTAATGGTGATAAAGTTTTTGTGGTAATTGAATAGTTTATGCTAAAAGTCAGGGTAAAAGTGAAAGATAAAAAATTCTCCGTACCAGTTCCTTATTCTTTATTAAATATGTTCAGTTTTATTCTTACTTCAAAAAGAGTAAATCGCTTGATTAATAACGCGATCGAAAAGAATGGCAGTAAATTTACCTTCCCGCAAATAGACAGAAATGACTTGAAGCCCCTGCTGCAAAGCCTATCTAAGCACAAGGGTATCGTATTAGTGGATACTAAATTAGGGGATGGCACCGAAGTTGAAGTAAGATTATGAGGCATTATTCCCAAGTTGGATAATGCTTTTTTTAATGGAAAATGCCACGTGAAATTTATATAAATAAAAATATTCATGCTATACTTGGGGAACGAATTGTGGTTCTGAAAGGAGTAAATTAGTTTGAAGTATATAAAATCGCAGATGCAACAGCTAATCAAGGATAATAAAGACTTGCATACACGCCTAAAAGAGTTGAAGGTAGAACATGGTCTTGAAAAAAACAATGCCCTCAAGGCTTTGTATCATTCAGAAGTTGCTGACGGAGGAAAATACCAGTCAGCTTACCAAGCGCTTGACCAACCCAGAAAGTAATAGCGCTATATTTCCATGGGCAGGGTTCCTCCGCATACTTGTGAACCAGAAATGGGACCTTTACATTATGATTTATATGGTAATACTTTGGAAATCCCCCCAATTTTCCTGCCTTGCAAATTGTGGATAAGCGGACATGAAGTGAATGAAGATGGGAGCTTGATCTAAATAGGGGTATGTGTTGAATAAAATCCTATCACCGTATCTAATAGCCGTTAAAGCAAGTGGTAATTCACGTCTAAATATTTCATTGCGTTTTGCCGAAACAGAAGGGGTATATTCTCCTTGATCGACGTATAAATAAACACAAAAACACAATGAACTTCCATATTGTTTCCATTCACCCAAAACTTCATCTCTCATAGGGTTAATTTTATCCCAGGCATACTTATTTCCGATGTTTAAAAATAGTTTCCCAGTCACATCAGAGTGAGTTAGTGTGTAACGCCTTGGAATAAGGGGCTCCGTAGCAGTTGCACCGTCCATGTATTCCACCGATAGTTTTTCAGGATAAAAAGTGCTCAAGTCATCACCTCCCATCAGTTTTTTATCATTATGCTGATGGGAGTTTATTTATTCGTACATACAAGTGTTAAACGAGATGATTAATTTTCTCCTCGAATGGGATATTTGATCGCTTAGCATGGTTCTCTATTGACGCAGAAAGGACACCATCCGTCATTTTGTAAACTTTGTCACAATAGCCCACAAGCCGAATATCATGAGTCACCACAATGGTCGTTGTTTTTTTCTGCTTCGTTACTTTTTTTAATAGCTCCATAACCTCATAGGCACGGTCTGAGTCAAGGGAGGCTGTAGGTTCATCAGCCAAAATAATCGAAGGATTGCTGTACAGTGCTTTAGCGATGGCTGCACGCTGCCGTTCCCCGCCGGATAAATCGGAGGGATATTTCATGAGTAAGTCAGCAATTCCCAAGTCCTCGTATAGTTGATTTCGCTCCAATGTCGACATATTTCCCTTTTTCACTTTGTCTAATAGTTTCAATTGGTTGGCCACGGAGAGAAAGGGAACTAGGTTAGACGCTTGTAATACAAATCCAATTTCCTTGAGTCGGATTTGTGAACGGGCTTTTTCATTCAAAGAGGTTAGGTTTTGCCCATTGATTACTACGTCCCCTGAGGTTGGGGATAATAATCCACCGACAATCGTGAGAAAGGTACTTTTTCCAGATCCCGACGGGCCAATGATTGCTATCAATTCTCCTCGGTCGGCAAGAAAGTCGGTTTCCTTTAAGGCTTCGACTTGCGTATGACCGCTTCCAAAACTCTTCTTTACTTGATGTAACTCCAATACTGCCATGGTTTATCCTCCTATCGCTTTCAGTGGGTCAATTCGAACAATCGTCAAGACGGAGAAAACGGCACCTGCAGTTGCAACAACCATTAGGATTAATCCATAGAACACCATCAAGGTTAGATCAAATGAAACCGGAACAGCTGCCGGTAAAAAAGCTCCTGAAACAAGTGTAAAGGCAAATCCTAGCGCCGTCCCGATAAACGCTAAAATAAAGGTTTGTGCCACAACAGACCAAGATAAATACGAGCTGGAAATACCTTGAGCTTTCATCACCCCGAACATACTTATCTTCTGGACGGTCAACACATATAAGAAAATCGCTACAATGATGGATGAAATACCAAAGAGGAAGTAAATCATGAAATTTAAGGTAAGTTTTTGTTCCGTATAGCCAGGTAAACTTTGAATGAATGACTCAATCTCAATGGAGTCCAGCTCATCATTTTGACTCAATTTTGAAATAGAGCCATCGCGAACAACAATTCCATTAATTTGATTTTTTTTCTGATCCGCTGCTTCACCAAATTTGACTTGGTGGAAGGTTGCAAGATTAGCATACAGAACAGGTGCAGCATTAAACCTGGCATGGTCTGTAAATCCAACAATAGTTAACTGTTGATCACTGGAGGACAAGGATAGTGTATCGCCTAATTTGAATCCTTTGTCTTTGAGTGAATTATCAGCAATCACTTCATTTGCTTTTTCAAAAGCCCTTCCTTCCGTCACATTAGGCATCAGAAATTCCTCGTTGTTAATACCAAAGAGTGATATATTTTGCTTGTTGTTCCCGTTGCTGGCAATCGCGTTTAGCTGACCGATTACTGCCGTTTTCTTCGCTTGAATGTCGTTTAGCTGATTGACCGACATTGATGATTGGTACAAGCTTTTATCTGATTCTGCGGTAAGGATAATAGCTGACGCGTTCCATTTATCAACCGCTTCCCTATTCAGACTAGCAAGACCAGTTGCAAGGCCAGAGAGAAAAAATACAAGATAGGAAACCAGCATTAAAATCCCTGTAATCAAGGTAAAACGAAGTTTATTTTTTTTAATTTCCTGCCAGGCTAAAAACACCATGTCACTCCCTTTCAATGGATAATATTTAATCCTATTATTAATTAAGATAACTTGATTTGTCAAATGTTTGTATAATAAAATATTAAAAAGATTATACAGATGTTCAGGTATTTTTCTCTTTTTAGTAAGGATAGTGTAGATCTGTCTCTTTGTATAACGTTATCGCGACACATTGTACAAGGTATAGATATTCGTTATACTAAATATGCCTAAGGGGAATCGGATAAGTGTAAGGGGATGAAATGGATGATTCAATCCGATGAACATGGATTATTTACGATTCAGCAAGTTGCAGATATGACCGGATTATCGAAACAAGTGATTAGAAAATGGGAAGAACGGTATGGCATAATACAACCGAAGCGATTGGAGAATGGCTACAGAATATATAGTCAACAGGATGTCAAAACGCTTTTAAAAGTAAAATTACTTTCCGAACAAGGCCACTCGCTTAAACAAGCTGCCCTTCTTGTTAAGGAGGCTGATGAAGATCCCGAAATACCAATGCCAAAGGGGAAATTACCTAATTATGAGCAGTGGAATGAGTATGTCTTTCAGCTTTTTGAAAAGGGCAGACACTGTGATGAGATCGAATTAAATATTATCTTAAGACAGGCGTATCATCATATTGGGCTAGAGCGTTTCTTATCCGATATTGTGGTGCCATTTTTAAAAGAAGTAGGGAGAAAGTGGGAGAATCACGAGTGGGATGAATATCAGGAATCTGTATCGAGCCTGGTTGTACGGGATTTCTTGGTTCAAATTCGGCGGAATTACCAATATCGGGAAAATGCACCATTCGTTCTCGGAGCATGCCTTCCAAATGAACATCATGAAGTACCACTGCATCTGATCCTATTGCGTTTCATGATGAAAGGATGGAAAACCCAGTTAATTGGAGCTTCCCCTGCCCCAGGGGCGATTGAATCATTGGTATGCAAATTAAAACCTGATGTTGTTCTGTTGTCCGCTACAACCGCGATACCATTTGAAACCGATCCTCAATTGCTAAGGAGATTGGATCAGTTTGCTGAAAAGCAAGATGACATAGCCTTTTACCTTGGCGGCCAAGGGGCAGTTACCTATCCGCCTGAATATAAACCACGGGCCATTCGTGTGACAAATTCGATTGAGGACATTTTTAAGTAAAGCACTTAATGGTAACGAAGATGTTAATTTTAAAAAAAACACCTATCCATCTGCTTAATTCTATTTTAACCTTATCATAAATAAAACAAAGCCAGTTCAATTTCATTCGAACTGGCTTTGTTTTATTCAGCTTTAAGGGCACTGTGTTCATGGATCACTCGATCACAAGAATCTTCCCTATGATTATTGGGATCAGGCACCTTTGCAGCCAATTTCCGATAGAAAATGGCAAGCAGCATCGATGGGATGGTACAAATGATCATGCCGATAAAGGAGTATCTTGGCTCGATTTCATATAAATATCCACCTAAGAACGTAAACACTGCTGTGCTCCAGCTGAGTGCCAGTGCTGAATACATCCCTTGTGCATTGGGAATCTGTGCTTGTGGAATATGCTTGGTTAAGTATTTCATAAAGGCATAATGTCCCATCGCAAATGAGAAGGCATGCAAGGTTTGAGCAATACAGAACACGATAATATTGGGAAAGATAAATATGAGAATCCATCTTACTGTTGATCCAAATGCTGCAAGTACAAGTAAGGAGCCTACAGAAAATTTCTGAAATGATCGATCAGCGATTAGGAAGAAAATAATTTCTGCGAGCACAGCTATGTTAAGAATCATGCCAATTAAATATTTTGGTGCATGGATTTCTTGTAGAAAAATATAGCCATAGCTGTAATAAGATGCGTGTGCTGCTTGCAATAAAATCACAATAATCAGCACGAGGCCGAAATGTTTGATGTGAAATAATTGAAGCATCCCGCCATTTTTCAATTTAGCGGCTGATGGTTTTTCCATTAAAGCAAGAGGGGCTGGCAAGACACTAAAAGCAAAGAATACTACTGTGCCAAGTAATAATGCCCATAGGATTACTTTATCTCCAAGTGTTCCGGTAAAGACTGTTAACAGTATCCCGGATACGACAAAGCCAATGGATCCCCACGAGCGGCTCTTCCCGTAATCTCTTAATTGTTTATGCTGTACAAGAACGCCTGCTGCGCTATCCAATGCCGGCATTAAGCTCGGATAAAAGAAATGCAACAGTAAATTAACAACTAATAAGCTCGTATAGGAGTTCGCTGGAATACTGCATAGAAGAGATAATAACGTGCCGATGGCCATCCCGTTTAATAAGGTCCTGCTGCTAAATTTCCCTGATAAATATGGAAAGACAAATAATGTAGAAAGGCCGCGAACCACCAGCCCCATACTCATAATCATACTAGCTTGTGAAACCGTCATTCCTTTTGTATGAATCATCCACCCTGTCCAATATGGCAGAAAAACACCCCAGGTGATAAAAAAGGTAAAAAATTGTCTGTTCATCCATCGTTGTGAATTCATTCGATCGTCCTCCAATGATTGCATCATATCATGGAGAAACGTACAATAATAGGAGATATCTCATATTCTTGGAGGAGATTAATGGAAATTTACAAAGGTGAGAAAAGGCAGCGCTATATAGAGCAATATTCGATTGCCCATCTATTCTCTTTTCCGATTGAAGAGTTTTTAGAAGTACATGAATATAAACGGGATGAATGGATCATTCAAGAGAATATGCGTCCGAATTTCTTATTTTATGTGATTGAAGGAAAAGCAAAAATTTATGTAACCCATCAAAATGGGAAGGTCAGCTTAATTAATTTTATCAAGGGAAGAAGAGTTTATCGGGGAAATGGAATTATTAAATCCCATCTATTATACAAAAGGGATTCAAGCTTCAACCAAAACCGTTTGCTTTGCGATTCCTTATCATCGCTGTCGTGGCAAAATGCTTGAAGACGCTGTCTTTCTCCGTGAACTTGCGAAGTTCTTAAGTGTAAAATCGACACATATGGCGGCAAAATATACCCAAAGTCTCTCGTTCCCGCTAGAAAATCGGCTTGCCGAGTTTATTTTGCAAACAGCAGATGGCGAGGTTTATAAGGAAAAACATGTCACCGTTTGTGATTTCTTAGGAGTTTCCTACCGCCACTTATTATATGTGCTTGCACAATTCTGCGATAAAGGCTATTTGCAAAAGGAAGGACGTCACTATCACATCATACAGTCCAACGAATTAAATATCCTTGCCAGGGTATTGATGAATGAATGATGCCAAAGGGAGCAGTGACTCCCTTTCTTTTTTTGTTTCTACTGTTAGCGAAAGCCCATATATATAAGAGTAAAAGCTAACAGGAGTAGAAATCAGTGGACAAACAAAATAGCAGGTTCAGATGGGTTGTCTTTGCGTCGGTGTTGTTTACTTATTTATTAATGGCGAGCCAGCGAACCGCTCCGGGATTGATTACAGACGAGGTGATGAAGGAGTTCCATGTAACCGCCTCAACGATTGGGCTGCTGACGAGCATCCAATTTTTTGTCTATACGGGTTTGCAAATTCCGATGGGCATGCTGGCCGATCGCTTTGGTCCTAATGTATTCCTCATCGCAGGGGCGCTCCTTACAGGTTTAGGTACCATCATATATAGTGTGGGCACGCATGAATATGTCCTGTTTTTGGCCAGAATACTGACAGGAACGGGGGATGCAACGATCTGGGTCAATATGGTGTTAATTTTAAGCCAATGGTTTAAGGTAAAGGAATTTGTCCAGTTGATTGGCCTGGCGGCAATGACAGGAAGTCTTGGTTTCCTTCTGGCGACTGTTCCTTTCTCCTTATGGATCGACTTCCTTGGCTGGAGGGCAGCGTTTTTCTCTGCAGGACTGGTCCTGTGTCTATGTGGAATCCTTCTTTATGTAGTCCTTTGGAAAAAGCCAAAGCAGCTCTTTCCTGCCGAGGCATTCATTGTAAAAAAAGAGGGAAAACAGGATAACACGTTTGATTTACTGCGAAGAATCTTCTCAAGCCGGCAGGCATGGGCTTTATTCCTTTGTCACTTTGGGATTGTCGGAACTTACGTAGGATTTATCGGTTCATGGGCAGTGCCTTATGGGATGAATTTGTATGGAATGACACGTTCAGCCGCGAGTCAGCTCATTTTGCTTGGTCTGATTGGAGCGCTGATCGGAGCACCACTGGCCAGTTGGATTTCAAGCCGGTTAGATCGGATTAAACAACCTTACGTGATCGTGCACATCATTCTTTGCATGAGCTGGTCAACCTTTCTCTTTTTTAAAGGGAATCCGCCATTCTTCTTGCTGACGATACTTTTCTTTGTGATTGGCCTAGCATATGGAGCCAATGCCTTAACGTTTGCAGCCGTTCGGAAGTCTTTTCCCATCGTCGAATCGGGCCTTGCTTCTGGGTTTGCGAATACGGGCGGGTTTCTAAGCGCCGTCTTGCTGCCAAGTATTTTCGGAACGGTATTGGATCATTTTCAACCTGCTTCCGGCAGTCTTAGTCAGGCATACTCCTACGGTTTCATTACCCCAGTGATCTTCTCGGTGATTGGCTTGACGGGGGTGATGATGATGAAGGAGAAACGTCAGAGTGCGGAGCGGAAAAAAGATGCCCCATCCGTCTAAGACAAGTGTTGCCCCCAACTTAATGGGGGGCAGGCACCCTCTTCATGTGGAGTCTCCCTGAACTTAACCTTACTTCCATACCTCTTCTAGGGTATCCCTGAATAGTAAATCTAGTTGCGGTGTAAAGTTGGGTAAATCATTCTTTAGTGTGTTAGCATACTTTCGAAGGCGTTCGATTTCCTCATGGAGAAATTGATTGATTACTTGGATTTTAGGCTCTTTATCCAGTTCTTCTCCTGCCAATTTTCTTTTTAATAGTGTATTTATTTCATCCTTTAGTGAACCCTCTGGAATTAAATGATTCACTAATGTTGAAAATTCTAATGGGGGAAACTCATGATATTTCTCAATCCATCCTGCCGCTAAAACGGGCCTAAGTACGTAAAAATATTTTTTTATCTTCACTTCTTCCCCTTGTAAATATTCTCTGAAATTATTGGTTGCCATATTAAGATAGTGATGTAAACAGGAGTTGGGAGCGAAAATGCTTGTGCTTAGCGCCTGCAACTGCTCAATCGTTGAATAAGCTTGATAGTAGACGATTCCTGAACGAAGCCATTCCAATAATGGGGGATTGGACTTTCGAAATAATCGCAACGCTTTCGTCAATTCCCAGCCTGTAATATCAAGTAAGTTATTGATCGGTAATTCAATAACATCCCGTTTTGAACCAATACCGATGGGATCAATGGCTAGATAGGCTTCCTTTTTGTGCACATAAATAAATCGGACATCATAATCACTATCTTTTGATGGAAACTGCCACGCCCTGCTCCCCGATTCACAAGCAAAAAGAATTTTAACGTGAAAGTCTTCTTCAATTTTTTTTAAGGATGTTAAAATGGTCTCTCTCAATTTTGAAATCTCTCCTTTTACCTTAAGTATACTACTGTACAACTGCTCTTTTGCACTCTTTTTCATATACCCCAATCCATTAGTGTCCCAAAACTCAACGATTTCTTATCCAGTCGCTAGTTCTTATAGGACCTCCTTCTTTATTAAAAGTATCAATTTATGACTACATGATAGCACCTCCATAAAAATTTAGTGGTTCAAAAATAGAACGATTTCATGGATTGGGCAATCTGGCTCTAGCCGCAATCGTAGCAATTATTGGTATTGTTGTATCCTTTGTATCATGTAAAATTATACTTTCAAAACAGAATCAACGAAGAACATGATTCCAAAAACAGAAGCGACAAAAAGTGCAATAAATTGATTTTTTCATAAATGGAACCTTATGATAGAAAAGTACAACCATTACTCCTGTGGATCATGTCTGTAGGGGTATTTTTATAATGAAGGGCCAAGTACACAAAATGGATGGCTCTACTGGTAAGATAAAGGGAAATTTTAATGTAAAGGAAATGATCATGATGTTTAAAAAGTTATTTGGCAAAAAAGAAGAGGTAGAAAAAACAATTGAATTAAAGGCATATGCAACAGGTAAAATAGTGAAACTAGAAGATGTTCCAGACCCTGTCTTTGCACAACTGATGATGGGGGACGGTATTGCCATCGAACCCGCTGAAGGGAAAATTGTTTCACCGGTTAATGGAGAAGTGATACAGGTCTTTCCTACCAAACATGCGATTGGGATTAAGGCGGTGAATGGCGCCGAAATCTTACTGCACATCGGACTGGAAACGGTCTCTATGAATGGTGAAGGATTTACTACACATGTGATGGAAGGGGACAAAGTGAAAGCGGGCGACATGCTTGTGACTGTTGATTTAGAATTAGTGAAGCAAAAAGCAAAAGATATTGTCACCCCGCTTATTATTACGAATGCTGACTCGAATTGAAAGTGTAGAAAAACCGCTGGCAGCAGGAACTGTAACTGCCGCGGAAGAAACCATCTTAACGGTAACAGCTAAATAGCTGATAGGGACCTGATCCCACTCAATTAAAAATTTAACTCAGTGATACATAAGAGCCTTATTCTATAATTTTATTAGAATAAGGCTCTTATGTACGAAAAGCTACTATTAAAGTGCAATGGATATAGATCGATGAAAAGAGTTAGGAGGAAGTTCTCCTAACTCTTTTCTGTATCAGCAAGGATTTTGCAAGGCATGATTGCTAGGAAATATGTCCTCTCAATAACTTAGTCTAAATTGTGCCAAAAGCCTTAGAAACCGATGGTTCCCTAGAATCGAAATAGCCTAAGAAAAAGAAACCTTCTTCAGCACAAACCCATGTAATACTTTTTGCTTTGATATCAACAAAACCTCTATCCTTTGGTCCTGAAAGAGTAAGTTGAAATAAACGGAGCATCTCATCTTTTGTATTACTTCTTTTAAAATATAGAACCTCACTGGAATTGGTCGTAAAAGGCGCGGCATTTAAAACTAATGTATCCATTCTTTTTGGTTTTATATCAGAAGAGAAAATTTCTCCCCCTAACAAACCTAGTTGACCATCAGGGGTTAGCAAAGTAGCCATTAAACCTGTCACAGGTAAAAAATGAAATGATAAGGCGTGTTCATAAGACCAATCTATAGGTTTTTTCAATGTAATGTTATTAAATTGAAATGACTTTGTTGTTTCTTCAAAAAAAGGGAGCTTAGAAGTATCAATTTGAGTCTTTGTATCTACTCCAAACTTTTCACCAAACTGCATGTCTATAATTTTTTTGTCTTTATTTGCAGGTTCATTTTGTTTAAAGCCCAATTTCTTAGGCTAAATGCTGAGAAATTGGGCTTTTTGTACAGAGTAAGTAGCTCGCTGTAGCAATTATGATAAAGAACTAGAATTAATTAATAATTTTTTTTCTTTAGGTTTTTATAAATAGCAGCAATAACTAAACCGACTAACCAGCCTAAAATAGCTGAAACCAAAACTATCTTTATTATTTCACTAAAACTAGGTGGTTCCTTTTGCAAGGAATAGCCTATAGCAATAAAGAGTATCCATGGCAATAAATTCCACAACCAAAAATTTTTTTTCAAACTACCTCTCCTTTATAAAATACTTTAGTTTCTTTTATCATAGTCCGATATATTCTTGTTGTAATGTACTCAATTCCCCCAGATGATCCTCGATAACCGGACTCCATGCACAGGCTGTTTCCTTAATATTTTTAAACTCAAAATTACTTTTTACTAAATTTTAACATATCATATTCTAAGCAGTCACTCTTTAAATGAAGATGGACAACCTTACTTATCTACT
Source organism: Neobacillus sp. 19 (assembly GCF_049463095.1). Lineage (NCBI taxonomy): Bacteria > Bacillati > Bacillota > Bacilli > Caryophanales > Bacillaceae > Neobacillus > Neobacillus sp. 19. The sequence continues at coordinate 102,404 of NZ_JBMPZU010000033.1, forward strand.
GTTAACGGTGAAGATATTCCATACAATGAGATAGAGAAAAAAAGCTATGAACCAATAATTCCTATAAAGGATATTCCTTATATCACTAAAAGAGGCTTTGCTAAATTTATATTTGAAGAAAATGAACTGGTATATGAAATAATTGAGTTTTTCTATAAATATCTGGGCCCTAAAAACATGAAGGTAAATATAAACAAAGGGAATATAATAGTTGAAGTTAAACCAATATTAATTCCAGAGATTCCATCTGAAGAAATTTTTGAAGAGATATACGGGTCATTAAATCAGGGAGATGTGAACAAGCGTTTAGGACGGGATTTATATAGATAGCGACTTAGAACTGTTAACTGTGGCAGCTCCTTCAATATTAAAACAAAAGATTAAAGAAGATGCAGATTCTAAGAAAATGAATATTGAAGATCTAGTAATTGAGATTCTGAACAAGCATTATAATCTTTAGAGACACGGATAAATAAAAAAGGGCGAGGAGGATTTAAAATATGATAAGTGATACAGATTTGAAGCACTTGCGACGTTGTGTTGAATTAGCAAAAATTGCTCTGGAGAAAGGTGACGAGCCATTTGGTTCAGTACTTGTTTCAGCTGATGGAGAGGTGTTTTTTGAAGATCATAACCACGTGGCAGGCGGTGACCATACCCGTCACCCGGAAATTGCTATAGCGCGATGGGCAGCAAATAATATGGTACCAGAAGAAAGAAGCAAGGCGACAGTATATACGTCTGGGGAACATTGCCCTATGTGCGCTGCGGCTCACGGTTGGGTTGGTTTAGGTCGGATCGTTTATGCAAGTTCATCTGAACAGCTGGTACAATGGTTAGTTGAATTTGGCGTTGCTCCATCGCGTGTTCGGAATCTGTCCATTCAAGATGTTATTAGTGATACCATAGTAGATGGCCCTGTTCCTGAACTTGCGGAGGAAGTTCGTCAACTCCATCATCAGTTTTTCGCAAGGAGACATTAAACATTATACGATTTCGAAATTTAGACCTGTCATAAGGTTATAAATAAGATAATAAAACCTACAGTAGTACTAGATACATTAATATCTATCGTTAATCACATTTTTTTGTGTTTATTAGATTCCGTTCTGGAGTGCGCTTTTTGGGGTTTTAAAATAATTTAATTTTTACAGAAAAGATAGGTGGTAATTTTGGCGGTAAAATACAGGAAATATTAGATAAGCGGGATTGTGGATGTAGAAATCAAGTTAGGGATTTAATAGGTAACAATTTGAAGTGTTCGTTTAACAGCTGAATGTGATTACCCAAACGACAACTATTTTAAACTAACAGCAGGAAAGTTGTAGAAGAAGTTGATTATTAACTTCGCAGTTGACCCAAATTGCGAAATAAAAAAAGTATAGAGTGAATCTAATTGATCCACTCTTAGAATTTACTTGTTTTTTATGGGGCGTTCGAGAGTAAGTATTTCATCTTCAAGTGAAGAAAATTGCTGTTCAACAACGTTTTTAGCATCTTGGACGGCCACGTTATAAAAATGAGGAGCAAGTGATTCCTTTACAAAATCTAATACCCTTTCTGCAGCAAATTCAGTTATCTCTTCATCCCTTTCTTGAGAAAAGAAATATTGAATGTCGGAGATCATTAATTGCTGTTGCTCTTTTGAAAGCTTTATAAACATAAATAACACTCCTTAATCATGATATGACTGTAACTATACATTGGTAATTATCAAAATTAAAGGCTTTATTATGATAAAAAATTATGTACACGAGGAGATTAAGTTAGTTCGCCCTTCGAGCCAAAGACACATTTAAACCATATTGCGAAATAAGAAAAACCAAATTTTAAATAAAAAGGCAACCAAAAGGTACCTTAGGATAATGCATTAAAGAGAAAAAAGAAGCGTAAAAAATACACTACAAAGTTATTTGGTGCATAAAAAAATGCACCTCCAATGGAATGAGGCGCATTTTTTTAACTTATCACTCTGACACAGTTACTTCAATCGGCTCAGACACTAGATGCCATTCTTTGCCAAGCATTTTGAATGTATGCATCGCAAACACATTCACTTTTCCAGGCTCAATTGCATGAATAGTATTACCCTCGATTTTCACCTTCGTTTCTCCGCTGTTCACAAAGAGCGTCGTCGGAGTATTTTCCGTTTTGGCTTCACGATAGTTCACAAATGATTTCACCTGAATCGCTGCCGACTTTCCGACCTTCAGGTTGACCTTTTTGTTCGGAAGTTCCAAACGAATCGGGGCATCTGTCAACCACTGGATATAGTCCGTGATCGGTCCGACGACACCAGCCTCCAAGGCTTGTCCAAACGGATCCTCGTTTCTAAACGTCCAATGCATATTCAGGAATCCGCGCTGGCGCATGTATTGGATGAACTCCGGATTCAAACTACCATAGTCTGCGTTTAGTGTTGCGTTCATACTAGCGCCATACTGCATCATTTGCTGAGCTTTTTTCAACCTGGCGTCAATCGTTGATGGAACAACTGCAGAGTAGAGATAACCAGTCCCCACTTCAGGGTTGATACTGTGAGTGTTTCGGATATGATTGGCATTAAAGCTTTGAATCACGACGTTATCAGCCATTCCGGATTGCTCGATTTCCTCCATCACCTGCTTCTCGATGCCATCAGCCTTTAACTCGACAAGGAGGACCACATCTTTGTCCTTAAACTCATCTAGATACTCTTTAAAAGTAGGTACCTTCTCCCCTTGAAATTCTGGCTTAAACTTGATGCCGGCATCCAGGGCACGAATCTGCTCAAGTGTTAAATCCTTTACTTTCCCTTTTCCGTTCGTTGTCCGGTCCACGGTATAGTCATGCATAATGACGAGCTGGCCATCCTTCGTCCGTTGAACGTCCGTCTCGATCATATCCGCTCCTAATTCATATGCCTTCCGATAAGAAGCCATTGTATTTTCAGGAGCAATGGAAGGTACGCCGCGATGCGCAGCAACCACAGGACGCTGCACAAGAGTATTCTCTGGATACTGCCCCAAGGCTTCAAAGGAAGCAGAAGGGTTCTCTGTCACAATGCCGTCCACTCCAAGATGGATCATCGTATGGGCAGATTGGACATCCCCGGCACCGATTCCCCAAACTGAAATGGCGCGGCTATGCAAATAATGAACGTGATAAGGGCTAAGAATTTTTTTCGGAATGACCGCCACCATCGCATCGCTATGATGAATGTTACGCGCGAAAGCAGCTATATCATGCTTATTGAAAGATGACTTATCGTAAAGAAGGGCACCACGGGCTGTTTTAATATAACCCCTCATTTCTTTAATGATCGCGGGATTGCTGGATAAAATCTGAAAATCCTGTGTCTGTGTTTCTTTCAGGATATTCGCGAGACCTTCAATATCCGCATGTTCTTCCACTTGAATAACCGGAATGAATTTTCCTTTTATGTTAACGAGAGCTTTTTCAATAGGTGCCCCGTCAACAGTCCATTGCCCCTGCTCGTTCCGCTTGGCCTGCAAGAGTACGGAAGATGCCCCTTCCTGCGCACCAGTTTTGGAAATAATCGTAGGTGGATTTACGATATTCGTTTTCACTTCTTTCGGCAAAAATGCGTTCGTATTCGCTAATGGCGGAAGTGCGTTTGAGTAGGTATTGACCATTACATTATCGAATTGAACCGTTGTACCATTCGCTTGGAAGCCAACATCTCCATTCGTCCATTTCCCGGCCTGATCTGTATCCACCATAAGCTGACCATCGATAAATTGCTGCACACGGTTTCCGCTTGCAATCACTTTAATATGATAAGTCTTATTGAGGGCCATATTTTCTGGATAAAAATTCGTTTCCGGTACAACCCACTGATTGCTTTCATTCCGTATGGCGAACTCCAGTCCGTTCATCGCTGTCGTGCCTTTACGCATAGCGAATTGATAATACGGATATGTATTCGGCTGGACACGATACATTAACGAAGCCCATCGGGTGTCTTCCACGGCACTTTGAAACGTCATATCCGCTTCAAAAACGTAATTCCCTGTTTGGTTTCCTAAAGGAATCACTACTCTGGCAGGAGTGCCGGAGGATGGTGACGTTAATACCAGCTTCCCGTCTACTACCTTGGCATCCCCCTGCACCAACTTCCAGCCAGCAGGCAGCTTACCGTTAGCGATTTGATCGAAATTCTCCTGAGTAAGAGCTTGCTCCGCGGCTTGAACCTTTGTTGAACCATTCACTGGTGCGATCCACATACTGCCGAAAATACTTGCTGATACTAAAAACGCTGTAAACTTTTTTGATTTCCCCCATGGCACCATTGTCTGTCTCCTTTTCATTTAGTTAAAAAATTGTGACTGATTTGTATGTATTTTCCTTTACATTGAAATAGTACTAAATGAAGTTTTAGGTGGGATTAAGATTCTTTGAAGATATTGTTAAAAATTCTAGGACTTTTACACTGAGGACTTTTCTACTAATCTTTGCATACTATCTCAAAATAGTAGTATGTAACATGTGGAAGAGCCGAGGGCAATTTTTAAACGTCATGATTAAGTAGATTGGAAGGAAAAAGACAGCGGGTAAAATCTTTACATGAATGTTGGAAAAAACGTGAGCTTGGATATGTAATGGATAAAATAAGAAAGAAATTTGGCTCAACTTCTCTGAACTGCCCCCCGTCAAGTAGACAGTGGAAATATAAAAAACAATCTAAGCGGCTTTAGCCCTGTATTCCATAGGACTAAGGCCGTTTAATCGTTTTTGGTATCGGTCATAATTATAAAAATGTATGTACTCGTCTATCGCGGCAGAAAGTTCTTCAAACGTCGAATACTTCTCTAGGTAATACTTTTCACTTTTCAGTGTTCCCCAAAAAGATTCCATTGGCCCATTGTCGATACCTCTTCCGACTCGAGACATACTTTGAGTTATCTCTGCTTTGTCTATCCTCCGTTTATATCCATAATGAGTGTACTGGAACCCCCGGTCGCTATGAATGAGTGGACGAGTTCCATTCAAAAGGACTGTTGCCTGATCAAGTGTTTTAAACACAAGTTTTTTATTGTTTGAATGTCCTAAAACATAGCTGATGAGATCCATCATATAAATCCCGAATCGCACTCAAATATGCCTTTTTAGCCTCGCCATACTTGAGCTCAGTGACATCCGTAACCCATTTCTCATTTGGTTTATCGGCTTTGAATTCACGGTTTAGCACATTTTCTGCGACGTGCTGAGGGGTTATGATATATATTATAATTAAGATGGAGTGTTGTAGTATCCTCCTAGGAGAGAAACTTTCCCTCCTTTTAAATGTTGAAATAATTAATAAGTCAAGGAACAAGTATGATCAGCATTATTGAATGCTAATGAATTCAGAAGGGAATAGATGATATGAAATTACAAGGAAAGAAAGTTATCAGCCTGCTGCATCATGATTTTGAAGACTTAGAGCTATGGTATCCGATTTACAGACTTCGCGAAGAAGGTGCCGTCGTCCATCTTGCTGGAGAAGAGGCCGGCAAAGAATATACGGGGAAATATGGAGTGCCTGCTCACTCGGATTACGCTTATGGTGATATTAAAGTTGATGATTATGATGCAATATTAGTACCTGGGGGATGGGCTCCGGATAAAATCCGCCGATTTCCAGAAGTGCTTTCTTTAATACAGGAAATGGATGCAAGTGAAAAGGTAATTGGCCAAATTTGTCATGCTGGCTGGGTACTCATTTCTGCAAAGATTCTTAATGGAAAAAAAGTAACAAGTACACCGGGGATACGGGATGATATGGAAAATGCAGGAGCAATTTGGAATGACGAGCCTGTAGTCACAGATGGTCACCTCGTATCAAGCCGCCGTCCGCCGGATCTTCCTGATTATATGAGAGAATATATCCGTGTCTTGGAACAAAAATAGAAGAGTTATTAAATGACTAGTGTACCTGACCCCAAATGCGGTTAAGCTTTAATACGCCGGGAGTCAGGTATTACTATTTTGAAAAGGAATTAAATATAATGAAGACTTTGTGACGTTAATAGGGTGGGGGGGTTTAGTATGATATAATAGTTTATATCATGAGACAAGGAGGGAATACCGTTAAATGAAATTTAAAACAGTTGCGTTTACTTTTTTATTGGCTGCCGTTATGTTAGCCGGTTGTAGTGGAAAAAGTACGGATGAAGGAAGTTCATTAAAAGAAAATGCAGCAAGTGACATTAAGGAAATGGTTCACGACTATAGCACAGGTAGCATTAAAGCCAAGAATGCCTCCATTACTTCACAGCAACTACTAGTGACTGATAGTAAAGGAAAAGAGTCGGCATATGACTTGCCTAATGATGAATTTTTTGTGTCTATTGCTCCTTACGTCGAACAAACTCATCCTTGAACGAATCATAGCTTGACAGGTTGTCAAGGTGAACTGGCGAATAAAGAGTTTCAAGTCTACATCGAAGATACAGACGGCAATGTGGTGCTGGATGAAAAAGTTCAGACCCAAGCTAATGGATTTATCGATTTCTGGCTGCCACGTGATAAAACATATCAGATAAAGTTTGGGTATGATGGAAAAAAGGCAGAATCAAAGATAGCCACTTTTGAAGGTGATCCTACTTGCATTACAACGATGCAGCTTAATTAGTGGATTACTTAGTTAATTTGAGCCATAAATATGAACCAAAAAGGTCAGTCCATGTGCGGAAACTGACCTCTTTTTAACCGATTTTTGAAATTTCCTTTATCTCCTGACTCAAACCTGCTGTTCACTTTTTATTCATATTTCCAACTTTAATATGTTAATAATCTGTGAAAGTCGTTGCCATTTGAATCCAAATTGCGTATATTTAAAGTGTAGAGAAGATAGTGAAAACAATCACAAACTTCACTACAAAAACCAGCTGGCTTAGCAGCCCCTTAACGAAAGGGGACACAAAAATTTTTTTCAATAAACTTGTGAAATGTTTCACAAGAAAATAATAGGAGATGATTGTGATGAGATGGTTCAAAACCCCTCTAGCAGCAGGTGTGTGGACAGTTTTACGAATATGGCTTGGCTTACAATGGGTTGAGGCAGGTTTTCATAAAATAACAGGCGGATTTGATGCTGCCGGATTCTTAAAAGGTGCGTTAGCAAATGCAACAGGTGATCATCCAGCAGTACAAGGATGGTATGCAGAGTTCTTACAACAATTCGCCATGCCAAACGTTCATATCTTCAACGTACTAATCCCTTGGGGAGAATTACTTGTTGGTATTGGTTTAATCGTCGGTCTAGCAACAATTCCAGCTTTAATCGCCGGAGCCTTCATGAACTTAAACTTTATGTTAGCAGGTACAACAAGCACTAATCCAATCCTTTATACAGCAGCAATGATTCTCTTATTCGCAGGTGCCGGTGCTTACTACTTTGGACTTGACCGATTTGCAGTCCCATTTATTAAAGAGTATTTTAAAAAAGGTAATAAAAAGCTTACCGAAATTACCCGATAGCAGTAAGGAGTTCTAATACTGTATACCTCTCTTAGAACTCACTCTAAAGATAATATCCCCTTTTAAGATTTAAGAAGCAGGGTTCCCCCTGCTTCTTCTATTTGTATGGTTTTTACCTCAAATGTGCTCTCCATTCGTTCGGTACACTGGCTTAATTTTTGATTGAATCTATCTAAATCTTATTCAAGAAATCCAGTCATCGTGATGAATCCGGGAGCAGTTATTTAATAAAGTATATTGATGATGTGTTCACAGATTTTTAGATCAGGAAAAGCTTCCAAACTGACATATAAAAGAAATAGTTGGAATATTAATTACAAACTTGAAAAGAGGAGCTAGGCGTATGCATTGGGGAAAAATAGTAATGCATAGTTTCATCTTGGTTTTCTTGTTTTTGGGAGTAGTTATTTTAGTGAATCCGCTGACGGATGGGATTGATCATGGTACGGTTCGACTGATTGTAAAAGAACTTATACGGATAGGGATTACTGTTGGATTGTTTTGGTTGTATGCGAGACTGTTCTTTAAAAAAACGAGTGCACATTTTAGGATTCATAAACAATTCAAATTAGGGAAGCTATGGGTTATGGTTGGGTTAGCCATGCCTCTTACAGTGATTGCATTTTATGTAGTAACACAATCCATTGATTTTGAAAGGCAAGACCAACTTTCTCTTAGTACAGTGCTAACAATTATCATTGGATCATTGATTACGGCCTGCTCTGCTGGTGTGACTGAAGAGATTGTGTTCCGCGGCTATTTATTTAAGTTAATCGAAGACAAATGGAATGCTGCCACTGCTGTTTTTGTAACTTCCATCTTATTTGGTGTACTTCATTTACTCACGGTTAGTGGCTTTCAGCTAATTGATTTAGGCTTGATTCTTTTAGCAGGTACGTTAGTCGGCATGATTTTTTCGCTAATCGTCTATAAGACTGGGACTGTATGGAATGCTGTCGTGGTGCATATTATATGGAACTTTTTCCTTAACTCCAATATAGTACAATTTGTTTCGGAAGCTGGCGAAGATCATTCCTCGCTAGTTTTGTTCAAGTTTGAATGGGACAATGTTTGGATAACTGGCGGTACTTTTGGTATTGAAGCTTCTATTCCCGCTGTTGGACTGTATGTCTTAACTATAGTCTGGCTGGTCTTTCACAAGCCTGAATCCATAGAAAATTCTATAACGTATTAAGAAGCATATCAAATTTTTATTAGGAACATGCAACAGGCGAACATCCAGCAGTACAAGGATGGAATGCTGAGTTCTTACAACAATTCGCCATGCCAATCGTTCATATCTTCAACGTACTAATCCCTTGGGGAGAATTACTTGTTGGTATTGGTTTAATCGTCGGTCTAGCAACAATTCCAGCTTTAATCGCCGGAGCCTTCATGAACTTAAACTTTATGTTAGCAGGTACAACAAGCACTAATCCAATCCTTTATACAGCAGCAATGATTCTCTTATTCGCAGGAGCCGGTGCTTACTAAGTTGGACTTGACCGATTTGCAGTTCCATTTATCAAAGGTTATTTCAACAAAGGTCATGTAAAACCTGCAGAAATTACCCGATAGCTGTTATAAATTTAAATAACGTAACTTAATAACCATGGAAAATCAGGCAATCGTTCAGACTGCCTGATTTTTTATTTATTCTTATTAGGATCTTTTTAGGATTATCAGCTGAGACGATCGTGTACGAAGTATGGATTCCAATTAGGGGTATTGGATGCATTTGTGATGAAAAACTTGAGTGAAATGAATCCAATAGTGGGTATTGGATTCATTTTGGATGAAAAACTTGAGTGAAATGAATCCAATAGGGGGTATTGGATGCATTTTGGATAAAAATCTTGAGTGAAATGAATCCAATAGGGGGGATTGGATTCATTTTGGATAAAAAATTTAAGTGAAATGAATCCAATAGGGGGTATTGGATGCATTTTGGATAAAAATCTTAAGTGAAATGAATCCAACAGTGGGTATTGGATGCAATTTGGATAAAAATCTTGAGTGAAATGAATCCAACAGTGGGTATTGGATGCAATTTGGATAAAAATCTTGAGTGAAATGAATCCAACAGTGGGTATTGGATGCAATTTGGATAAAAATCTTGAGTGAAATGAATCCAATAGAGAGCATTGGATTCATTTTTGATGAAATTCCTGAGCATACTGAATCCAATAAGTAGTCGCACACGGTATTTTATTGGTTTCACCACTAATACCGCCCGCCTTTGCCCCCACAAGAAATTTCCTAATGATACCTCAAACTTTTACCCAATTAGTTTGTTAAAATAATATTATAAAAGGATAGTTGAGGTATCGATATGTTAGAAGAGTCATTTCATCACTATATTAAAGATTTTATTCTTAAAAGCGGCGAGGAGCTGGAGTGGGGTCAACCCAATTACGATAACTTTTTACTAGAAGCAAAGATTATCAAACGTTCAGAGCGAACTTATCGTATTCTCGGGCTTTTAACATTATCTATCCAACCCGATAAAGTAATAGAAACGGCAAACGATCATAAATTAGATACTTTAAAATTTACCCCCCGGAAAAAAGTAAATTTAGATGATGACGATCGTCAGACATTTAGATGGCTGGAGGATGGGTGGATTTTGAAGGAAGTTCGGTTTGAGAAAGATGAGAAAACAGTCCGTTCTTCCCATTATCGGATGGGGTTTCGATTGTACCAATATGAACAATTAAAGCTTCAACAAAAGACGGATCAAATTCGTCAGGAATTTCTGCAGCTTAAGAACCAAATTCTAGCAACTCAAGATTGTGAAAAACTTTCAGATAAAAAAGAGCTTGGATTACAAAATATAGTGAACAAAGTGAATCAGCTTAACGAGAATGAATTAAGCTCATCGGACTTTTTTCCACAAAAGTGGCATTTGGGCAGCAGGTTAAAGTATCTACACTTTGTCAATGCCTTTAGTCAATTATGTCTTCACAAGAAGGAATTTGATTGGAAAGAAATCGGTGCAGCCTATTTTCAAAAAATTGGTGGGTCAAAGGAATTTGATTCCTACAAACAAGAGTTTATTGACCATTTAGAAGAGTGGGCCAATGTTCCGGCAGTTGAGTTAGGCTTAACAAGCCTCGGTCAAATTACGCCAGTTTTTTTCGCTGGACAGTTGAGCGGGAGATACGCTGCCTATGATTGGGGGCCCGTTCATGCCTTAACGAATTTATCGATAGCAAATGAAGCGTACCGAACAAAAGCAACGACGCTTTGGCTGGTTGAAAATCGCGCGATCCTTACGCGAATGGCTGCTGCTGAGCATTTCCTAAAGGAAACCAATTCTCTCATCATTTGTGTTGATGGGCATGTCCGTTCCGCTCACAAAAATGCCATTGTACAACTCCTCGATAATAGCGATATTAAACAAGTGCTGATATGGTGTGACTACGATCGGGATGGCCTGCAAATCTCAAAAGAAATCCACGCAACAGTCTATAAACACAAGAATCTTACGATAAAGTTCATTTTGCCGGAGCAGCAAGTGATCTGTGACTGGTTCCAATTTGAACAATGTTTAATAAACTTTTTAGAAAATAACAGAATGGAGCAGGAACAAATGATGGGAGGTGTAGATCATTGGAAAAAGTGGATACAGGATTAATCTCTATATTTCAAACAACGGGATCGGCACCGGAAATGATGCAGTCGATGAAAGATATTTCGTCATTAGCAGGAGTTCTAAGTGATTTAGGGGCTCAAAACTTCTTTCAAACACCAGGAGAGATTTTACGATTTCTAAGGCTCATTCAACTTTTAAATGAAGAGGCACTTGGCCTTGATGATCCGATTGAAAATGAAGAAACCGTCTATTATCGTTATCGAAATCGTTACGATGACACAGAACCCCCTTCAAAAAAAAGGGTTGAACAAATCATTAATGTATTAGTAAAAAATAATTGGATTTCGAAACAAACGAGAAAAATCAAAATGCGGGATGTCGGAAAGCGGATGATGGATGCACTTATCCGCCTTGCCAACGATTCACTTGCTTATTATATGAATGATGATATCGGCCGATCATTATTTCAAGCAAGGCGTGATGCAGAAATTAGCGAGGCATACGATGACAATGGAATTTCTGGAGGAAACAAAATTGCCAGCATGATTCGAAATGTGGAAAATGCGATTGCCCTTTTAAGAGAACGCGAGTTAGAGATGCTCGCGGACCGCAATGCACTGCCGCAACTTGAGCTGATTCATCAATTAATGAAGGAATTAGAGGTAAAGTTAGAGGAGCGGTTAAGACAATTCCAAACAGTTGAAGACAGTTTAGTACTTACTGATTTGATGCAAAGGGGGACGGCTGTTCTCGCTGAAGGGACGAACCTTAGTTTAGGAATGATCAATAAGTATGTGAAGTTCACAAATATGCAAAAAACACCGTTAACATCGACAATTCAACCTGAGAAAGTCCGCGCCTTCATTTCAAAAATGTTTGATCCCCCGCTCGATTCCGATATTCCTAATGCCCATCAGTTATTAAGCTTTATGGAGCAAAATCAATATGAGGATGAGGCGATTGACGGGTTGTGGATCCCGGTTAAGTTCGCTTCACCATTAGCTTCAACTGCCATTGAAGAGGCGATCTGGTATTTAGAGACATATGAACCAGTGGTTGATCCAATCGTTGATGAAGAGGAAGCGGTAGAATATTCAACAGAGGAATTGTCAGAGGATGAGCTGGAGAATTTAATGGGCGAATCAAACTGGCTACTGACAAAGAACATGATTGATACAACAGCTATTGAAGCTTTTTTTGAAAAACAGGAGGAAGCACCGCTCGAGCAGGTGATTATTGAAGCCACCACCGATCAGTGGAGTGACGCCATAAATGCTTTGACAGCCATTTCGGCGTTAGTTAGTAATAAAAAGGTAACAGTGGAAACTGGAGAACAAGAACGCAAGATTTACGATAAAAAATGGGAGTGGATGAGGGATGGAGATGGATCAGACATTATTAAACGGAGAAACTCTGTCAAAAGAGATGAAAAATCCGAATGATTCCGCAGATATAAATGTAAATCCATTAAACGTCATGCAGTCAATTAGAGGGATTTTAACTCAAGAAGAGGAGTTAACATTTATGAATATTCTCTTCTCTTCATCGGCTTCGATTCGATCCGGAAATTTTGGTTTACCCCGTAAAGAAGTTGAAAAGCAGCTTGGCCTATCAGCTGATGACACCAGGTTTTTCTCTTTTATTACAAGGGTCAATCAAGCAATCAGCCGTTATTTTCAATTAATTTATGATAAAAAACGCGACCAAGTAGTAGCACTGATGAGGGTACCAGCTCAATCCGCACGCAACACCTTATCAAAAGAAAGTTTGGCGATTTTACTGTATATGTTTTACCAGCAAGAGGTATTGCAGCATGAATTTACACTATTTGACCAATTATTAGAGGCACTCGGGCACGAAACGAAAAAAGCAAACCAAAGAGTACTACTTAATATAGATCCTTTAAAGAAAATCGGTGCGATTGAAGATTATGAAACGAATTCATCTGAGAGAGCCTTTCAACTTACAGCAATTGGCGTGCATCTTTTTTCTGATTCGTTCTTGCGTCGAACGGCAGAATTCAGTCAGTCAAACCAGTTGAACAAAGAAGAAGTATTGAAATTTTTTAAACGATATAACTTATATCAGAAAGGAGAAGGCGAATGATCCCTTGGAGAATGTCATTTTCAGGTATTCGAGATTATCGGCCGGAGCAAATTGATTTATCTGGAATAGACCAGCATATTATGATCACAGGTCCAAATGGTTCAGGTAAATCAACGATCACGTATTGCATGGGGGCGGTTCTTTATTCTTCAAAAGTTGATGTGGAAGGGTTAAAATCTCGAAATCTATTGCCAGATCAAACCTGGAAAGCGCAAATATCTATCGTATTCAAAAATAATGGCCAGATGAAAATAGACGCTGCCACCTTTATTCAATTTACATTACGAATGGTCCAAGAACCTGGGCAGCCGATTAAAAAAGAGTATTCCATCTCAACAGGCGAAGAGATGGATCAGTGGGAACAACCCATTAAATATTCGTCAGGGGATCGTCAATTTAATTTTTCCGCCTATAAGAAAGATCTGCTCTACAAATATAAAATTGACCCCGATGCCTATTATCTCATTTGGTATCAACAAGAGGTGAATCAATTTGCCGTTATGAACCCGGAAGAACGGTTTCGGATTTTTAGCGAGATGCATGGAATTGATCAAACGCAGCGCGAATGGGAAGAAAGTATTGAAAAACTTAAGGAAACAACGGAAACTCTTAAAACAGCTAAGTTTAGTGTGGATAACAAAAAATTAGAACTTCAAATCAAAAAGGCTGATTTAGAAAGGTTTAAAAGTAATCAAGAACGTCTATTACATGGTGCAAGGGAATATTCAGAATCTCTTTTATTATTAGAATCAGCTTTGAAAAAAGAGATGAATAGTTTAGAAGGAATCATGGTGGAACTATACTCTGATATGGAAGAAACGAAGGATGCTATCTCCACCAAGCAAGATGAAAAAGAAAAATTGATCGATCAATCGAAAAAGCTGCTAATTGAAAAAGGTGAGTTAGAAGGCCGGCTGGAAGAGGCAGATGCATTACTGGAAACAATAAATGAGGAAATTCAGGTTAAAAGGCAGTCCATCGCCGAGCTGGAAAACGAACTTGAAGATTTAACAAAGCGAAAGAACCAAATTACCCGTACAGAAAAACAAGTGCAGGAAGAGTTAGATCGGTTGGGCAAAGCAATCAATGACACCAGCAACCGACTTGATGAGGTTAAAAGGCAGCATGAACAGTTGGACTTGTCGCGCAGTGATTTACTGATGGAAATCGCAAAATTAAATTATCAAGTGAAAGAAGACGAGCGATTATATGGTGAGCATAGTGAAAGATTAGCTGAATATAAAAGCAGTCATGACGTATCGATGACCATTACGAAACTAGATGAAGAAATTAACGCCTTTAAAAATGAAAAATTGAGCGTCTCAAATGAACTTCATGAGTTGAAAACAGAGCAGGACTCCTTACTGGAAAATCGTGATCTATCTAAGCGTCAAAGTGATTCGTTAGCCTTTCTTCGTTTGCGAAATATTAAAGCCTATTCTCTTCGTGAATTGGTGGAATTGGACGAACAGGCACAATTAAAAGACGAACGGCTATTTCATGCGATTAAGTATACGATCTTTTTTCAAGGAAAACAGATTGACCCCCCTAATGATCTTTACCACGTTCCATTAATGGAGACGGTACCTGACCGTTCTGTAGATGTGCTACCTGAACTGCATCTGAAAATCAAGGATGGTTTGAAGGATGAAGATATTCCACATGCACTCAAAGCACTGTGGTGGGTAGGGCAATTTTTCAAAAACGGTCCATTTAAGATACTGAATGGGAGCTTACATGATCCGATGGGGATCCGTGGACCACAGGAAAAAGAGCGTTATATTCTAAGTAAGAAGGCATTGGCGGCCAGAAGAAAAGAAGTGGACAGGCTCATCGACAAATATGAATCCAGGCTGATGCAATTAAATGAACTCATTGGCAGTCACACTAAAAAATCACAAGAATTAAATCGGATTATTCAGTCTGTAAGAGAAGCGGAAGCGTTTATGGCAATGGATTATGAGCGTCAAAGCCGTATCAAGCGATCAGAAGAGGAGAACAAAAGATTAGCAGATATTCAGAAATTGTTAAGAGAACTTGATGGTAAAAGGATGAGTCTGCATGTCCATTTGCAACAACTTCAAGATAAACAGGGTATCCTAATGGATGAAGAAGCCTTTTACGAAGAGCTTGGAAAAATGAAGGGGAAATATGACCAGTTAATAACTCTACAAGCCCAGTTCACTGCGTTTAAGACTCAGCATGATGAGCAGGTTGCTCTTTTAGAAGGACTTGAAGATGAGCTTATTAAGCTGGAAAGCAGGATGAAAAAGCTGAAACGGAATGAAGAACAACTGGCTGATGAAATAGAAAGTTTTCATGCTGGGCTGAATTCAATTTCCAAACAACTGAATACTAAAAAGGAAGAAAAGGATGTAACAGCCCAACAGCTTGTGGATTATATAAAAGAAATAACAGAAATAAAAGATCTAGTTCCGCACATTTTTTCAGAGATTGCTATTGAACCTATTCCTGATGTAATCCCATCCATGACAAACTTAAAAAATCAGCGGGAAAACGGGAAAATAATATTTGACGCTGCTAGAAGGGAGCCTGGTATTGACCCTGCAGCACCTGAAAATTATGAAGCCGTTAAGTTCGAGTTTGAACGAATAGACAATGAATACAAGCGTACGAATATCTTACTCGATCAAGATAGAGAGCGTGCAGAGCAATTAAAGGACAAGCTAGAAACGACCATTAATATGCGGGTCACGGAAATTCGAAGAAGATTTCAGTCGTATATGAGTCATTTTCAATTTGAAGGCGAAGTCGATTGGGAGTCATCCGAGGATAAAAGAGGAAGAACACATTTCAAGCTGTTCATAAAAGCACGAAAAGAAGGTCACCGAGGGTCAATGGAGGATGTCAGTACAAAGGCCCGCGGAGGAAAGGTTGGTAAAGGGGTATCAGGGGGAGAAGAATCACTTAGCTCACTGCTTTTTGCTTTGGCCCTGTTACAAAACTTATCCTTTAAACCAGGGTTCATTGTGCTGGATGAATTCGACAGCGCTTTGGACGAAAACCGCAAATTAAAAGTGTTTAACTTATATGTACAAGAATTAAATAGAAAGTTGATCATCCTTACGCCAAAATCGCATGAAGAACATTACCTAAAGCGCTTCTCAAAGGCATTAGTTGTTCAACATGACCCTTCCATTCCTTCTAGTAAAATAGTGGGTATTGTGAAGAAGGATTCATAGTACGGTGAAACTCAACTACTCTTTCTACTCGTTTTTATGGTAATGAGGTCCCGATTCTTATCGAATTCATCAACCAACACTTCGATCGTAAATAATTGAATGAATATCAACAATAGAAATGAGAGTGGAAGAAATGGCTATTTTGAAAAATGATTGGGCGCCTTTGCTTGAAGAAGAATTTGAGAAACCCTATTACCAGCGATTGAGGAACATACTGCTAGATGAATACCAAACAAAAGTGGTGTATCCGGAGCAAAATGATATTTATAATGCATTGCATTTTACTTCATATGACGAAACGAAAGTAGTTATTATTGGTCAAGACCCTTATCATGGCCAAGGACAGGCCCACGGATTAAGTTTTTCAGTTAAGCCGGGTGTACGGATTCCTCCCTCATTGAAAAATATCTATAAGGAGCTGCAAACTGATTTGGGATGCCAGATCCCAAATAATGGGTACCTGGTAAAATGGGCGAAGCAGGGAGTATTGATGTTGAATGCGGTTTTAACCGTACGGGCAGGAAGCCCAAACTCACATAAAGGCCTGGGTTGGGAAGAGTTTACTGATAAAGTAATTGAAGAATTGAATCAAAGAGAGAAACCAGTTGTTTTTATCCTTTGGGGAAATTTCGCACAACAAAAACAACAGCTCATCACTTCATCAAGGCATTTCATCATAAAGTCGCCACATCCCAGCCCATTTTCCGCCAATAAGGGCTTTTTTGGGAGTAAACCATTTTCCAAAACCAATGCGATTTTACGCGATTTAGGGATGAAGGAAATTGACTGGCAGATACCAGATTTATAGCCGGTACCCACATAACAGTTCGATCGGGTATGTCTTATCTGTCGCTTTTTTACACTTGTACTTGATAACTTGACCGACTATTACACGATTTCACACGTAAGTGCTATGAGATGGGTGAACTGCCCTCCTGCCTCTCAGTGTTTTTTATATCGATTGTTTTTGCAGCTGGATTAGAGTATACTTTCTCATCGGTCAGTAAAATTAATCGAAAAAGGGGTTTTGAGTGATGTCAAGAGTTGACGGAAAAGTTGCGTTAATAACAGGAGGAGCTTCCGGCATTGGCTTATCAGCGGCCAAGTTACTTGCAAAGGAAGGTGCCAAGGTCGTTATTGGCGATTATAATATTGATGGTGCAAAGGAAGCGGTGGCATCTATTCAAAGCCAGGGTGGAGAAGCAAGTGCTGTATTCTTGGATGCTTCAAAAGAAGAGTCCATTAAAAATGCTGTTCAATTTACAGTTGAACAATATGGTACAATTACCATTCTATTCAATAATGTAGGATTAACAAATTTAAAAAAAGATTTAGATATAGTGAATATTGACCTTGAAGAATGGGACCGCCTAATGGCTGTGAATACGAAGAGTGTTTTACTGGGCAGCAGGTTTGCCATCCCGCATATGATTGAAGCTGGCGGCGGCTCCATTATTAATACTGCTTCCATGTCTGCATTTGCTGCAGATTCTATACGGTCAGCATACGGTGCCTCTAAAGCAGCAGTTGTTAATTTAACTAAATATATAGCTGCGCAATACGGAAAAAGTAACATACGGTGTAACGCGGTTGCTCCAGGATTGATTTTAACTCCTGCAGCTAAAAATAACCTTCAGCCAGAGATTCTGGATTTGTTTGAAAAACATAATGCGCTCCCATATCACGGCGAAGCAGATGATATCGGGTATACGGTGTTATTCCTGGCTTCGGACGAGTCAAAATTCATTACAGGCCAAACTATTCAGGTTGAAGGCGGCCATTACCTTTCTAATCCAACCATGCCTGACTTTAATGAGATGGCGAAAAAGGGAAAATAAAGTTGATCTAACATAAATATAAAAAACAGCAGCCATGGAATATCGGCCGCTGTTTTTTTTGTAAATAGGAGGGGGGCTTTCTGGAATTATCTCTTACAATTGCAGTAATTTTTCGCATGCAGGCTTGTTTCAAAGCGATAGCAGCTTTTAGTTTCAAGGATTAGCTAATAATGGACGCATTACGGTCTCAGCAGAAACGTTAATGTGATAAAAACCTTTAGCATTCCATAAGGTAAGACCTTGTGAGAAAGATAAATAGTACGCGGCTAGTTCCATTGCATCACCCTCTATAAATATTCCATCACGCTGCCCGTCAGAAATAATTATGGAAAGAACTTTTAATGAATCAGAGTACTCTTGTCTAATATTTTGTTTAATTTCTTCAGACAGAAATTCTGCTTGAAGTGCTTCAATAATTAGAATGTGCCGTTCAAGTGCTACCTCTGAAGAACCTGAAAAAGTTAGTGTTGTGAACCAATTAAGCTTGTCATAAGGAGTACCCTTACTATTATTTGCTTCCGTAACAGCCAGTTTAAATTGATCAAGGATATTCACAATAAGTGACACATAAATATCTTCTTTTGATTTGAAGTAATGATAAAGTAATCCATGACTTAAATTTATGGAAGAAGTAATATCGCTAATCTTAGTTCCTGCGAACCCTTTTCGGGCAAATACTTTTAACGCTGCATTGCTAATTTCTTCATATCGTTGATCTCGTATCATTTTAAATTGTTTTTCATTTCTTGCCATATGAAATCTCCATTTTAATTTTTTTCTGTGATTAGTCCAATAACCCTATTATACCATTTACTACTAGATGACCAAATGATTAAGAAATGCCTTCTTGAGTAAATTAAAGGAAAAAAATTCTGATAATAATCTGAAAACCAGTTGTCAATCTTTGGTGGAATTTTATTGATTGACTAGTTAATCAATATTATATATTATTACATTGCTAACGTTATTAAATGCAAAGGGGATAAAAAAGTGAGCAAACTTCAAGGGAAAGTAGCGATTATTACTGGTGGAGCAGGTGGTATTGGTAAAGGAATTGCAACCGCTTTTGTAAAAGAAGGGGCAAGAGTAGCGATTGTAGACCTAAATGCGGAAGCCGGTCATAAAACGATAAAAGAGCTTCAGGAATATCAACGTGAGTCTATTTTTATTCAAGCCAATCTTATGGAGCACGATAACATAGCCGGTATTGTAAAACAAGTTGGAGAAACGTTCGGAAAGATTGATATTTTAGTAAATAATGCTCATGCATCAAAAATGGCCTCTATTGAAGAAACAACTCAAAAGGAATTGGATTTATCATTTAACACTGGATTTTATCCAACATTCTATTTTATGCAAGCAGTGCTGCCTTATTTGAAAGATACAAAAGGTAAAATCATTAATTTTGCTTCAGGTGCCGGAATTAACGGTGATGTAAATCAAGGTTCATATGCAGCGGCTAAAGAGGCGATTCGTGGAATTACTCGTGTAGCGGCAAATGAATTTGGTCCTTTTGGAATTAATGTAAATATCATTTCTCCAATTGCAAAATCAGAGGGAATGCTTCAATGGGCTGATGCGAATCCGGAATACTATCAAGCCATGCTTTCCAAAATTCCGTTAAGAAGACTTGGTGAAATTGAAAGCGATATCGGACGTGTGGCAGTATTTTTAGCGAGTGAAGACTCTGATTATATTACTGGACAAACGATTATGGTTGATGGTGGTTCAATTAAATTACGTTAATGTTCTTTTCACAGGTAATTGATTGCCTGTGAAAAGCTTTTTCAAAACATAAAACAAAGGGAGAAATTATTGTGGGCAAGCAAAAAAAGGGGAAAATCCACTTTGCATGGTGGGTATTACTAGGACTATCTATAATGATTGGTCTTGCAAGAGGTGGAATTAATAATGCAGGGGGATTATTTTTAACCCCAGTTACAAAAGACTTAGGGATTGGTATGGGCAGCCTATCATTATACTTTAGTATTTCATCCATTGTTACTATGCTATTCTTACCGATAGCAGGTAAAATGATGGCGAAATATGATATAAGAGGACTTTTAATCTTTGCTATTATCTTACAAGCAGGTTCCTTTGCGATGTTCGGATTGATGAATTCTGTCTGGGGCTGGTATGTCTTCTCGATTCCAATGGCGATTGGATCTATATTTGTAGCTACAATGGCTGGACCTGTTATCATCAATCGCTGGTTTAAAAAGCACAATGGGCTGGCTATGGGAATTATGATGGCAGCTGTGGGCCTCTTTGGCGCAATCATTCAACCAATGGTCGGTAACTTTATAGCTGAGCATGGGTGGAGAAATGCTTATATAACATTGGGCCTTGTTGTCATTGTCATCGTTATCCCTGTTGTTCTATTGACCATTAGATTGAAACCGGAACAAAAAGGCTTATTACCATATGGGGTTCAAGAAGCAACAACTGAAGGCGGAAAAGCAGCTCCAACTGATAGAGGAGTGACAATGGCTGTCGCTAAAAAATCAATGGCATTTTATTCATTATTAATGTTCTTTTTCTTTATGACAGCGATTGCAAGCTTTGCACAGCATATTGCACCATATGCAATGGGAATTGGATATGATGTTGAATTTGCCGGAAAAGTAATGGGCGCATTTATGATTGGTATGTTAGTGGGAGCATTAGCATTTGGTTTCTTGACAGACAAAATCGGAGCAAGAAATACGGGTGTCTTTTCAATGTTATGTGGAATTGTTGCAATTGGATTATTAATCTTTATTCCTGGGAACGCTGCAATATTTAGTATTGCGATTGGTATTTTTGGATTTGTAACAGCTTCAATCGGAACGTTAGCGCCATTGATAACTACAGCTGTTTTTGGAATGAAAGAATATAGTCAAATTTATGCTACGCTTGGGATCGGCTTAGCTGTCGCAGGCATAGTAGCATTACCGGGCTACGGATACGTGTTCGACTTAACTGGAAGCTACACGCCTGTGTTGTATACAATTATCGTGATGCTGCTTATTAATATCGCGCTTATTATTATGGCTTTCAAAGGCAAAAAGAGACTAGAAGATGCGGGTTCGTGGAATTGATTTGTAGTAAATAGCAAATAGTTATTATTATTGGAAGCGTCAAAGTACAACTCATTGTATTTGACGCTTCTTTCTACTTGAATGTGAATCATCCTAAGCAAAAACAGCTTTACATACCGTTGGTTTAAAATACATATTTTAAGATTTTGCAATTTTGTTGTAAAAATAATAAAAAGCAATCTGTTCACATTTTTGTAGAAAAGATTTTGTAAAGTCGAAATGATTATGAAGGTAAATATGATATAATTTTTTCGAATCTTTCATTCCTCTCTTGTAAAATGGCAATCATCATTTTACACCTTCGATTATGCCTTCTTAAAATGACTCCCTATACTATACTAATTTCAAGATGAATGATGAAACAATCCCAACGTAATTAAACAACCACTTAAATGGATCTTCTAGTTAATCCACGATAACACCCTTTTTTTCTTTTCCCTTCTACCTTAAAAAATAAACCTGAAAGGAGTGATGAATCCAAGCAAACTATTCTTGATGATTTTTCGTATAACTACTGTCTCAGGAAACGAATTACAAATTTTGAAGGAGGATAACCAATGGGCCACGATATTTCAGGATTCAATAAAGCAGGAAAGGAAATTGCTTACGCACGTTTTAGCATGGGGAATTACAATGCTCACATTTTGTATAGTTTACTTGATGCTGAACAATACGATGGAGGGGTTAGTGGAATAGGCGATGAATCTACATTCTCCAAACAACAAATTGAAAAGGCTTTGGATGCCTACAATCAGTTTTTTGGTAATAGTGATGCCCCCTCAGAAAGTGATAATTTACCTTGGGATCAGAAACAAATTCTGAATTTCATCTTAAACTGTCTAGCAACAGCAACGGAGGGAAGAAAAATGTAAGGGTATGTTTTTGCTAATGTATTTTAACATGTTTATTGAATTCCTCTACTTCATTTCTTTTTCCATAACCGACAACAAATAACTATTTCCTCACCATCTTCTGTAAATTATATAAAATTCTTTTAACCACCTCTTAAAAGGACAAGCTAATGAAATAAGTAAAAGTAAAAGAAATTCATTTCTTTTGAATCTCGAGTTCAAGAATGTTGCTGACCCAAGTAGTGATTATGTTTTTTAAAGAAGGGAAAAACAATGGCAGATATTAAATTTGAAATCAAAGAAACAGTGGGGAGCCTATCACAGTCACCTAAAGGCTGGAGTAAAGAACTCAATCTCATTAGTTGGAATGGGAAAGAACCCAAATTCGACTTGCGTGACTGGGCACCTGACCATGAGAAAATGGGAAAAGGTGTTACATTAAGCATTGAGGAATTAAAAGCTTTGAGAGATTTGTTGAATGGGATGGAACTGTAAGGAGAAAAAGGAGCTGATCATTCATCAGCTCCTTTTCAATGTACTGCTTCTCTAACAGATAGAGTTAAGCGCTCAAAATATCAAAAACAGATTCTCTTATAGTGTGGATTACTGAGTTGTTTGAAAGTAATGAAATCCATGCTGATTTACATTCGTGAATGGGTTCCAAGTGGAGCTCAGGTTAATTGCAAACAATCACTTCTCGACTAAATAATCCTTTTTTAGCAATACCACGGTCCTTAATCGAAAAACCTGCTTTTAATAGGATTTCATCGACGGGTTCAACGGTCACCACCACAACTTTGTCAGCGAGCCTACGTGCACTTTGAAGCATTTCTAGTTGTTCCTCCGGGGTGATTACCGAACACAAATTATATGGCAAATCAATAATGGCTACATCATAATGATTGGTGATATCGCGAAGATCAGCTAATTTGATTTCCCCAGTAAGACCAAAGTGTGCCATGTTTTCCCGTGCACCAGGGAGGATAAGCTGATTTCGGTCGCTCCCAACTATGTCGATGCCCATTGATCGGGCTTCAATTAGGACTGTGCCAATTCCGCAGCAGGGATCTATGGCTTTAATCCCTTTTGGATTGGGGATGGCGATATTCACCACCGCTCTGGCAACACGTGTGCTGAGGGCAGTGGAGTATCCATTTGGCTTCTTTTGATGTCGAAACCAAACCGACTCACTTTTCACATACTCACCGAATACCCATCTTCCATTTACATGCATGATGCCAAAAGATTGGTCAGGGTGACGAAGATCTGCTTTTCCGTTGACGTGTATTCCAATCTCACGTTCAATGGCACGTCGTCTCTCGAATCCCTCGTTTTCACTTTTAGTCTGACCATTATTTTTTACATAAATGATTTTAAAAGTTGCTCCGCTTAGTTGTAAAGCTTCCACCTGCTGATAAAGATTGTCCAGGCATTCCGCTTCATATATCACACTTATTCTTTCTTTAATAAAGGGGCTCCGACTTGGATCAATTTTTACGGAGCTTTCCAAGACATTAGATTGGGACACCTTGCCGAATAATGAACGCATTTCCAACGCGCATAATGAGCGTTCATCCTCAGAGCAGGCATAGGTATATATATAGGAAGTTCCTTTTTGTGAAGAAATATCTATGGTGGGATCAATCATTAATTTTTCTATTTTATTTTCACCTCAAGAGTTATCTAAAACCATATATCTATTATACCAAGAAAAGTAGGATTATTTAAAATTACCTTTAGTTGGGTGTGATTGACTTGCTTTTCGTATTTTCATAGATTATTTGGTTATAAAGACATTGAATAAAAAATCTTTTCACCGATACCCTTGAGGCGGGAAGATTTCATAATAAAGAGGAATCTGTTCGTGAAGTTTTGAACCGAAGCTCCAACGCTGATTGGCAATCTTTCTAACCAAGGTAATATTTTTGACAAGGACGCAAATGGGATCATACTGCTTGGACTAGAAGGCGCTCATAGAGAAAATAGGATTGTGCATTGTGGCGGCGATGCAACAGGAAAAAATGTCATAGAATACTTGATTAGTAACCTAACTGAAAATATAAATGGAGGTAATTAGCCTCCATTTTTTCGTTTAAAGGAAAATATTCTTGTCCCCAGTGAACACTGACAGCCATTGTTCGCTGATTCGAGGAGTTTATTCAGTTTCTTCTTCAGATGGACGAGTTGTTTGGGTTGGCAGGGTATTCCAAAAGCTTGTATCAACATTTTCAATTGAACCATCGGCGATGGCTCTCGTTGTTGCATCCAGGGTAGTTATCGTTTGCTTAATCAAATAACCATTGCTTTTTTGTCCGAGAACGTAAGACTCATAGCTGTGATCAGACATGCCGCGCATTTCAAAAAGTAGTGTGGAAATATCGTATTGAACTGCGGCTCCGTTACGGCCAATCGTTTCCTCGGAACCGCCATTATATTTTCCAATATTCCCCCAGCCCTTTGCGTTAATCGCATTAAAAACGACAGATCCTAATTTTTTTGACCTTTCTAGTACTTCCGGCTTTACATTTCTATTTGTCGGATAAAGGATTGAACCTGATACATATTTCCCGTCTATTTCACTTTGAGTTCCTTGATGATGGAGATCAATCATATAATCAATTTTGTATTTTTTTAACACATTATTATGCAAGGCTTGGGTCTCTGGATATATTTTTGCAACATGGTCCCGGTTTAAATCTGCACCAACAGCATTATATCGAGTTAAATGCCTTCCGCCGTCAGCAACATAGTCATCAAGGGAAAAGTTGACATCACCCATGGCTCCATCAGCATTTAACATTGGTATGATAAGGATGTTTACGTTCTCAAGAACTCCCTTCATTTTATTCGTTCCTAAATGTTTAATAAATTCTAGAGCGCCTTCCGTCGTCAGTTGTTCATTGCCATGTTGTTGGGTTAAAAAGAGGATGGTAGGATTGCTTGGGTTAGATATATATTTCGCGAGGTAAATATCACGGCCTTTCACAGTTTGACCGATGATTTCTAGATTCATAGCACTTTGTTTTGCATCTTGGGTTTTAAGGAAATCAACTAGTTCAGTATATGTATGAAGGATTGAAGTCTGGATTGACTCATTCCCGCCATAGCTTGGCCCTTCACCTACTGCCCCAGCATAAGTAGGAGCGCTTACAACCCCGCCGATTGCTATTAAACCAGATAAAGATAATGCAAGGACTTTCTGTTTCATTTAATAACCTCCAATTAATATAATTGTAATAAAATTCGGAAAATTACTACAAGAAGAATATTACATTTAAAATCTCAGCATGTACATAGTGATTAATTACCGAATTGATCATCCTACTATTTTCCTTATTAGGAGAACTTTAGGGTAGAAATAGTTCTTTCGACACGTAACGGGTGACACCCATAAAAATGCGGGGAAAGCAGTAAGTGGAAATTGTTTTGGATGAAGTAGGGAGGACACAACCCAAAAGGGCATTTGGAATTTTAAAGCGATTGTGTAGAGGTTGTCGAAACTATGACATTATTGGGGATTCACAGGTGCTTTTTTGTTGAATTTCTAAACTGTAAATTATAATATTACAGTATCTTTTTAAAAGGACAAAATCAACCGTAAAAAAAGCTTGAACACTATGAAAATGCGTTTAGGCTTTTTTTACAGGTAAACTGTTACTTTTTATATTACATTTTAGGTGGTGGTTTTTTTATAACAAAAGGTAAAGAATGGCTTGATGAAAAGCTCATGACATTAAGAGTGATGCCAATGAAAACAGGCAGGATAAAATGCTTTATTCAGCGCAAAATAGACAAGGTTCTAGAGGAATAATAATGAGGAGTGGATATTCAATGAATTCAAAGTATCAACCACTATTCGAGGAATTTACCTTTAAAAATAATACTAGATTAAAAAATAGAATTGTAATGGCCCCGATGACCAATTTTTCATCCCACCCTGATGGGACGGTTTCAGATCGTGAGGTCGATTATTATGTTCGCAGGTCCAAAGGTGTTGGGATGGTTGTTACAGCTTGTACGTATGTGACACCTAATGGAAAAGGGTTCCACGGGGAATTTGGAGGCGATCATGATGGGATGATCCCAAGCCTAGCGAAACTGGCAAGCAGTATTAAAGAGCAAGGGGCAAAAGCGGTTCTTCAAATTTTTCATGGTGGAAGAGAGTGCCCGCCTGAACTAGTGCCGAATGGAGAAACAGTCAGTGCAAGTGCTGTGGCCTCCGAAGGAAGTGAGAATACTCCTCGAGCCCTAACTGAAAGTGAAGTAAATGACATTATTAAGGCATTTGGGGAGACAACCCTCCGTGCTATTAAAGCAGGTTTTGATGGAGTTGAAATCCATGGCGCAAACGGATACTTAATCCAACAATTCTTCTCTCCACATTCTAACCGCCGTGAAGACCGTTTTGGAGGAAGCTTGGAAAAACGTTTAACATTCCCGCTTGCTATTGTTGACGAGGTTCAAAAAGTGGTAAGAACTTCGGCGAAGGAGCCGTTTATTGTTGGATACCGTTTCTCACCAGAGGAGCAGTCAACACCAGGTATTACGATGGCAGATACGCTAGAGCTAGTAGATGCGCTGTCAGATAAAGGATTAGATTTCCTTCACGTCTCTCTCATGGATTTCTGGTCTGAGCCTAGACGCGGGGTCGAAAATACAAAGATGCGAATCGAGTACCTTTTAGAAAAAATCAACGGGCGGGTCCCGCTTATTGGAGTAGGTTCTATCCATACAGCAGATGAAGCAATAAAAGCTTTGAATACAGGGGTTCCGATGGTGGCTCTTGGTCGAGAGTTGATTATGGAACCAGATTGGGTACAAAAAGTACAAGATGGAAAAGAGTCTGAGATTGTCACCACACT
The DNA here is from genome assembly GCF_049463095.1 of Neobacillus sp. 19. NCBI lineage: Bacteria > Bacillati > Bacillota > Bacilli > Caryophanales > Bacillaceae > Neobacillus > Neobacillus sp. 19. The sequence continues at coordinate 129,403 of NZ_JBMPZU010000033.1, forward strand.
ATCGAAGAAGGATCAAGAACAATTGGTCATTCCGGATCCACTTTGGAAAGCGATTATTCATACTCCTGGATGGTTCCCGGTGGTGGATTAATTGCAATAGGGGATTTAGCTCTAGAGGGCAAGCATCAAGGAATTAAATAATGAGGGCGATATTACCGCTGTTCCTACCTTTGTGATTGGATCCGCAAAAATTGCTGGAATTCGTTCAAAAGAGACATTAGAGCAAACCATTGAAGAAGAACAGTTAAAGGTTAATAAAATTGAACGATTAGCGGAAGGAATGTCTCGTGGATTGATAGTAAATTCTTTGTAGAAGTTAATGGTTTCTATTTATGATACGGTGAACCGTATCATAAATAGAAGCAGTTTTATTATTGTTCAAGTTCGGACAAGGAAGAGCATGAAAACAAAGATTGTGTCCGAAGCTGGGGAGCTTCGGACAAGGAAGTGAGAAAAAAGAGAGAGTGTGTACGAAGCCTAGTTGACTTCGGACAAGGAAGAGTATAAAAAGCAAGACTGTGTCCGAAGCCGAGCTGACTTCGGACAAGGATGAGCATAAAAACCAAGAGAGTGTCCGAAGCCGAGCTGACTTCGGACAAAGAAGAGCATAAAAAGCAAGGCTGTGTCCGAAGCCGAGCTGACTTCGGACAAGGAAGAGTATAAAAAGCAAGGCTGTGTCCGAAGCAGGGCTGACTTCGGACAAAGAAGAGCATAAAAAGCAAGGCTGTGTCGGAAGATGAGTTGACTTCGGACAAGGAAGAGTATAAAAAGCAAGGCTGTGTCCGAAGATGAGCTGACTTCGGACAAGGAAGAGTATAAAAAGCAAGGCTGTGTCGGAAGATGAGTTGACTTCGGACAAGGAAGAGTATAATAAGCAAGGCTGTGTCCGAAGCCGAGCTGACTTCGGACAAGGATGAGTATAAAAAGCAAGGCTGTGTCCGAAGCCGAGCTGACTTCGGACAAGGAATAGCATAAAAAGCAAGGCTGTGTCCGAAGATGAGCTGACTTCGGACAAGGAAGAGTATAAAAAGCAAGGCTGTGTCGGAAGATGAGTTGACTTCGGACAAGGAAGAGTATAATAAGCAAGGCTGTGTCCGAAGCCGAGCTGACTTCGGACAAGGATGAGTATAAAAAGCAAGGCTGTGTCCGAAGCCGAGCTGACTTCGGACAAGGAAGAGTATAAAAAGCAAGGCTGTGTCCGAAGCCGAGCTGACTTCGGACAAGGATGAGCATAAAAAGCCAGGCTGTGTCCGAAGCTGAGTTGACTTCGGACAAGGAAGAGCATAAAAAGCAAGACTGTGTCGGAAGATGAGTTGACTTCGGACAAGGATGAGCATAAAAAGCAAGGCTGTGTCCGAAGATGAGTTGACTTCGGACAAGGATGAGCATAAAAACCAAGAGAGTGTCCGAAGCAGGGCTAAGTTCGGACAAGGATGAGCATAAAAACCTAGAGAGTGTCCGAAGCCGAGTCAAGTTCGGACCAGGAAGAGCGAAAAAGTGTGATTACCTCCGAAAATTATTGATTTTCCACCAGAACAAAATTTATATATAATAGCAATCACTTGTTTTTCCAATCGCGGTAAAGTTTTTCTTTAATACCCTGCAAAATGTCCTTTTTGTTAAATTGACGTTGCACCACTCATAAATAGTTGTAGTCGTAATCCTCCGTTCAGGAAATAGTAGCTGAAATTCCTTCACATTCCGCAAAATGGCATCTTCGGTCGTTTCATGCCCTTTACACTTTTTGCAAACAAAAAAATGGTTTTGTAAAGAAACCGAAAAGGAATTACAAAACTTACAATAAATTTTCTTTACCAGCTCCTCATATTGGTAGTGAGGTACCTGTGAAAATGGATTCTTAGTTTGGTGCAAGAATAGCAATTGTTTGGCTAATTCTTCGTGCCCTTCATTTAACTTTGATGATGTAGTATTTATACTCTTTAAAAACCGGTTAACCGT
>NZ_JBMPZU010000034.1:0-18280 GCF_049463095.1 Neobacillus sp. 19
GTGTCTATGTGTAACCTACTCGTTCGGTTATCCGAGCCAATGTAACCCCAAACCCAACAACCTAGATAGGCGTTTTCGCATTTATCGTGAAACGCTTTCGCGTTTTTCGTGCGCCGCTTCAGACTGTCATTGTGGTAGGGAAAGATCGTGTAGAGCTGTTTGAAAAAGGCTCCACGCTCCCATTCTTTTTCCATCCCAATTCTGCTATGTTTCGCATCAAGCGGCTGCTAAGCGGGGAGAACGATCCATTTGCCGATGCAGCACAACTAACTGAAGGTATGACTATTCTTGATTGCACTCTTGGCCTAGCTTCTGATGCAATTGTCGCAAGCTTTCTAGTCGGAAAGGGAGGCCATGTTACCGGGCTTGAGGGACATAAATACCTTGCTTATATTGTGCAGGAAGGACTTAAAGTATTGGGATCCTGGTCTGCAAATTATGAAAGAAGCGATGGAAAAAATTACTGTCATTCAAAGTAAGGCACTTGAATTTTTAAAGACGCAGCAAAATGATTCGGTCGATTGTGTTTATTTTGACCCAATGTTTGAGGAAACGATTCTAGAGTCTGATGGTATTAAGGGGTTAGGCCAATTTGCCATCCACGATGATTTAACAGAGGAATCAATAATAGAAGCATTGAGAGTCGCGAAAAAAAGGGTTGTCCTGAAAGACTACTATAAGAGTCAGCGCTTTGAGAGGTATGGTTTTATTGTCAACCGTCGAAAAAGCGCAAAATTTCATTTTGGAATTATCGAAAAAAACTGAGAGACACGGGCTTTCAGTTTTTTTAATGGAATTTATTGATAGAAAAAGAAAATTCAGAAAAAAGGTGAAATTGATTTTTCCATTTTTGCTAAAAAAGAAGTATAATATTTTGTAAGTATTTATTTAGTTTGAAACGAGAGAAAAAAGGTGTGATTTAGGTATGAATAAGTGGCTTCGAAAATCGCTGTTTGTAATGGTTTCCATTTTAACATTTGGTCTCGTAACTCCATCCCAATTAATGAATCAAGTGAATGCTGATAATTTCAAAGACCGGGATGCCTTTGAAGCTTCTTCACCTGAAAATAGTTTTACGCGAAAAAATCAATTTCTTGAAGAATCAGAGTTTAACAGAGAACAGTTTATGGAAGATCTAATTAAGCAGGCAGAAATGCAGTCTTATCAAAAATTTGGCAGTAGAATTAAGCCAGTGATTGAAAATGAATTCCGCGAAATTATTTTGCCAAATATTGAAAAAGCACTTGATGAAACTGCCTCCCAATTCCCGGAAGAAGATATAAAAAATCTTTCCATTACTGAGCAGCCTAGTGCCGGACATTCTGAAAAAATATTTAATATTAAAAATGGCGAATCAGGAAAAGATATCTTACGTTTTCATGTTCGACGTGATAATCCGCCTCAAGAAGGATTCTGGTTTAATTTTCATTACCATACATACCACGATGATTTCCAAAGTCATCATGATTTAGGATCCATTTATTGGGCAAAAAATACACCACCAAAATGGATGAGTTAGCTAGTTTCGATTTAAACGAATGGGTAATGAAAAATTTTATTATAATAAAATGAAACCTTTTTAAGAGAAATGCGTAAATAGACTATTACCAAAATTGGAGGAATGAAAAATGGCAGTAAGTTTATCTAAAGGTCAAAAAGTAGATTTAACCAAAACAAATCCCGGGCTGACGAATGTTGTGGTAGGACTTGGCTGGGACACCAATAAATATGATGGTGGACATGATTTCGACTTAGATTCATCCGTATTTCTTTTAGGGGATAATGGCAAAGTATCGAACGAAACGGACTTTGTTTTCTACAATAATCCACAAGGAGCAGGCGGCGCTGTTGTACATACCGGAGACAATCGCACAGGTGCTGGTGAGGGTGATGATGAACAAGTGAAAATTAATTTGACAACGGTTCCTGCGAACGTTCAACGGATTGCTTTTACAATTACCATCCATGAGGCTGAAGGCAGAAATCAGAACTTTGGTCAGGTTTCAAACGCATATGCCCGGATTTTCAATGAAGCAACAGGTGAAGAACTTATTCGGTATGACCTTGGTGAAGATTTTTCAATCGAAACGGCCATTGTTGTTGGCGAATTATATCGTCATAATGGAGAATGGAAATTCAGCGCGATTGGCAGCGGATATCAAGGCGGCTTAGCTGCATTAGCAACTGACTTTGGTTTATCAATCGCTTAATAGATATGAAATTATAAACCCGAGACAATCTAGGAGGAATTCATTTACATGACGGTTTTACAGCATATTTTAGACACTTATGCCCAGTTTTTCAATTGGGAAATGTGGGGAGAAGTGTTATCAAATCCGGTAAGCTGGGGGCTTATTGGTACACTTGTTATACTTGAAGGATTACTTTCTGCCGATAATGCTCTTGTTTTAGCGGTAATGGTTAAACACTTACCGCCGGAAAAACGTAAAAAGGCTCTTTTTTATGGTTTGTTAGGCGCCTATGTTTTCCGATTTATTGCAATTGGAATCGGGGTTTTCCTCATAAAGTTATGGTGGGTGAAAATCTTAGGGGCAGGATATCTCGCTTGGTTGTCCATTAAATATTTCATTGATAAGCGAAGAGCTGCTGGAGCAGAAGATGAAGAAGAAGCGCATGGAATGAATCAAAGCGGATTGTTGATACGTTTATTTGGCACCTTCTGGGGAACAGTTATTGCCGTTGAATTAATGGATATTGCGTTCTCTGTGGACAGCGTTCTTGCGGCCTTCGGTGTCAGTGAAGAGATTTGGGTTTTATTAATCGGCGGTATGCTTGGTGTGTTAATGATGCGTGGTGTTGCAGGTGTATTTTTAACATTAATTGACCGAATCCCTGAACTGGAAACTACTGCCTATATTTTAATCCTGATCATTGCCACAAAAATGCTTCTAGCTGTAGCTGGAATTGATATGGGACATGTGACATTCTTTATTATTCTTTTAGTTACATTTGCGGCTACATTTGTTATTCACTATATGAATAAGAAAAAGGAAGCCAGCAAGGAAACCAATTCATAATATTTGACAAAAATGGGGAGCTGACGAAAAGTCCGTCTCCTCTATTTTTTACCTAAAAGAGGAGTAAGGGTTATGGAATTTTTTACATACTTTTATGAGGATGAAATAGAGCGGTTTTTCTATCAAAAACCACAGGTATTTAATAAATATTCAAGCCGAGAATTGTTATCCTATGGTTTAGGAGCGACTCTCTATATGCCTGCCACACGCTCTAACATTCATCAGGAAATCCTTTCAAAGAAGCATGAAGGTTTAACATCTCTCGTCATCGACCTAGAAGATGCGGTCGGTGATAATGAAGTTTTTCAAGCCGAAGGACTGCTTATCAAAGAGATGTTAAAATTATTCGCAGAAGTAAATAAGGGATTTTTAAGCTTTGTTGATCTACCACTGTTGTTTATTCGAATTCGTAACCTTGAGCAGCTTAAGCGAGTAACCCAAAAGTTAGGGCCAGCGACTAATCTTTTGACAGGGGTTGTTCTCCCTAAGTTTAGCGCCGAAAATGGCACGGACTTATTAGAAATGGTTCGCGAGATTCACTCAGAGAAGAATCCGTTTTATGCGATGCCAATCTTAGAAACTGCTTCTGTCATCCACAAGGATACGAGAATGGAAGAATTAATGAAGATTAAGCAACTTCTCGATCGTTATAGAGAGCACATTCTGAATGTGCGGATAGGGGCAACGGATTTTTGTGGTTTGTATGGGATTCGCAGGAGTGCAGACACCACTGTATATGAGATTGCCGTTTTAAGGGATTGTATCTCTGATATTATCAATGTCTTTCAACGATTTGATAGTCCCTATGTAGTATCTGGGCCAGTTTGGGAATATTTTTCAACTAAAAAAAGGATGTTAAAGCCGCAGCTCCGCCAAACTCCCTTTCGTGAAAGATATGGTGATGATGGGTTAAAATGGAGGGCTCAGTTAATTGATGAAAATATGGATGGGTTGATCCGTGAAATCCTTATGGATATTGCCAACGGTATAACAGGAAAAACGATTATCCATCCTTCGCATATTAAAATTGTTCAGGCTCTAAATGTAGTTTCCTATGAGGAATACATTGATGCATGCAATATAGTAAGTGCATCAACAGGAAAGATCGGTGTCATGAAAAGTAAATTTGCGAACAAAATGAATGAAATTAAGCCACATTATTATTGGGCAACGAAAATTCTCTTAAAATCAAAGCTTTTCGGGGTGTTACATGAAGAATTCACCAACATTGACCTTATCAAAAAAGAAGTACACGTTTAATATCCTTGACTCCATCGAAACGGTAATAGAGGTAACAGAAAATCCATATAATCTGCCAATCGAAGAGCTCTTTACCATGGCAGCACGAATCAATAAGAAGCGCTCATTCTTGTTTGTCAGTAAAGTGTTAGGTAAGCATTTACCGATTGATCCTAATAAAGGGCTTTTGACAGCTGCTCTTTTAGCTGCCAGATTTGGAGAATCTGTGAAAGGTTTAAATTGTGTTGAAAAGGAAAAACAGATGTCTGCGTTTCTTGCGGGTGATTCCTTTAATATTCAAGCCTTTATACCGCCTGCCATTAATCCCGTAATCATTGGTTTTGCTGAAACGGCGACCGCACTTGGGCATGCCTTTTTTGACTGCTTCCAGGCTGGCGAATACTTCCACACAACCAGGGAAGAGCTTATCAAGGAAAATCCTAAAATAACCTTTGAAGAAGAGCATTCTCATGCGACATCGCATCGCTGTTATATACCTTTAAGAATGGTGCAGAATGAACGGGAGATTATTTTAGTAGACGATGAAATGACAACTGGAAAAACGGCAATAAATATTATTGAATCAATCCACCGCAAATTTCCGAGACAGGAATATACGGTCGTAAGTATTTTGGATTGGCGTTCTGAAGAAGATAAACAAAATTTTTCACGACTGGAGCAAACTCTAGGGATAAAAATTAATGTCATCAGCTTGATATCTGGTTTTGTGAAAGTGCGGCAATTAAAAGAAATTGAACAGCAAAAACCCAAACAAGAATTATCCGATCGGCGAGATCCGATTGTTGAAACTGTGGATCTTTCAGCCTTTTTTACTGCCACTGGATTTTCCTCTGCTAATCAGGAGAACGGGGCAGCATTTATAGAGGAGACGGGACGATTTGGCATGAATAGTTGTGAAAATTTCGCTTTACATAGAAAGGTTTCTATTGCTGCCACATTCCTAACAGGGAAAAGAACGGGAAAAAAAACACTCTGCCTAGGAACGGGAGAGTTTATGTACCTTCCAATGAAAATAGCATCTGAAATGGGCAGTGATGTTTATTATCAATCCACCACAAGAAGCCCGGTCTATATCGAAAATGTTGAAGGCTATGGGGCAAGATTTGGTGCGAACTTTCCAAATCCCGAGGATCAGGAGATTGCGCACTTTGTTTATAATATTCCACCAGGTCATTACGATGAGCTATTTATTTTTTTCGAAAGAGAAATAGAATATGAGAAGCTGAAACCAATGCTAAAGCAACTACTGAACACAGCAATTAATTCAATTAAGATTGTCTTTTTTTCGAAGGTCAGAGGTGAATAAGATGCAAAAGGGACTCAACAAACCGGCAAAAATCGGATCCTATCACGAAGAGGACGTGCTTTTTTTATTAAAGGATTTAAGCGGGATAAAGCTGGAGGATTCTGCAATGAATCGCGAATCGATGATCCAAGCTGGGGGACATTATAGTGAATCCCTGCCAATTGAATACCAGCCGCCTAATGAATACGTAGATTTATTCTGGAAAACATTGCACGAATACAAATATAAAGTGGCGATGTGTGTTGGGATTGTTGCTGAGCAAATCTACCGATTAAAAGGAAATAATGCAATCCTCGTTTCCCTTGCACGTGCAGGAACACCTGTGGGGATTTTAATCAAGAGATATATTAAATTGCGCTACGATGTTACCCTGCCGCATTACAGTATTTCCATCATACGAGATCGGGGAATTGACGAAAATGCAATTTCCTATATTCATAATGAGCATCCCGATGGGTACATTCAATTTGTTGATGGCTGGACAGGCAAAGGGGCTATATCTATAGAATTAACAAAGGCCTGTAAGGACTATGAAAAAAAATACGGGATGCCCCTCGATGATACACTTGCTGTCATTGCGGACCCTGGTTATTGTACTACTCTATTTGGAACAAGGGAGGACTTCTTAATTCCAAGTGCTTGTTTAAACTCCACTGTTTCCGGGTTAGTGAGCCGAACGGTTTTGAATGGCCAGTTCATCGGCAAGGATGACTTTCATGGTGCAAAATTTTATCAGGATTTACTTGCTGAAGATGTTTCGAATGAATTTATTGATGTTATTACGCAACAGTTCCCTATTGTTTGGGAGGAAGCAACACAGGCTGCTTCGAAAAAGAACTATGCAGAAATTGAAACAGGCTTCCTGGGGATGGCCGATGTGATGAGAATTCAAGAGGAATTTTCAATCCAAAGCACTCATTTTATTAAACCTGGAGTCGGTGAGACAACGAGAGTTCTTTTGCGCAGGGTTCCCTGGAAGATTTTAATGAGGGACCCTTCAAGTCCATTTGTCAAACATATTCTCATGCTTGCTGAAGAAAAAGGGGTTGAAGTCGTGCCATATTCTAATTTGAAGTATTTATGCTGCGGCCTGATTAAATCGGTGAAGGAGATGCAAAAATGATTTTTGCATCTGACCTAGACCGTACCTTGATGTATTCCAACCGGGCAATCGAAGAGCTTGGTGAACCACGTGGCACTATCCTTAAACCAGTTGAGCAAAAGAATGGAAGTTGGCTTGGCTATATGACAGAAGCCTCCTATTTTGTTTTAAAAGAGCTTTCCAATCAAAGTTTGTTTATACCGGTAACAACGAGGACAACCGAACAATTTAACCGGTTTGTCATATTTGATAACGAGATTCCGATTAAATATGCTATAACCGCTAATGGTGCCCATATCCTTGAAAATGGCGTGCCGCTGTTGGCTTGGTCGAACCATATTCAGAGCCGTATACAAGCAGAGTCGATTTCTCAAGCCGAATTACTCTCCATTTTGCGTAGGGAAGGTTTTCGGCTCAATGGGGAAAAGAAGCAGGCAGAGGATCTATTTTTCTATTACATATTAAAAGATCTTCCTGATACGTCCGAAAAAGAAGCGATTCATAAGATAACAGTAAAATATGGCTGGAGGATTTCCCTGCAAGGAAGGAAGCTCTATTTTATACCGAAGGCAATTAGTAAAGGAAGCGCACTTGAATATATTTGTACCCGTGAAGGGATGAAAGCAGTTGCAGGTGCAGGGGACTCCATTCTCGATTGGGATTTTCTGCAGCACTGCCAGTATCGATTCGTGCCAAACCACGGAGAACTTGCAAAAGAGTTAGCGAGGGTGTCAGGCACCAATAACCACATTTTAACAAATAGTCGAGGTGTCGCAGCCGGAGAAGAGGTTCTCCAACAGTTTCTTAAACTATTACCACTCAAAATTTAATTTTTGTTAATGGTTTGACTAAATAGGAAATAGTAAAGACATGAAAATAGACTATAGCTGCCAAGGAAGAATAGAATGGACATGGTTAATGAATGTAGAACAGGAGAAAGCAGCATTGTAAAGATGAAGCTGAACACAAATAGATCGAGATAGACAAATAGATCGGAAACCATCACTTCCATTAGGATATCAAGTTCCTCCTGTACGTGTTCAACCCTCGGCCGCTTAAAAAAAAACCTCATTCGTGTCACCTACTTTAGTGTCGTACTCAATAGTCTGTAGGGACATGGAAAAAGGTGAAACGCGAGGAATCAGCCTTAAATATTGAAACATTTTTACATGACTTTCGTATAAACAAATGAACCAATTACTTAACTGTGATATGATAATAAGGAAACCTTACATAATTTGCTAAACGGAAAAATAAGCTTTCGCTTTTAGAGGGAAGGGATTATGAATGTATCCACTATTAAATCAGTTAAACATCCGTCCTATTGCTTCCCTCTCATATGAAAATTGGCATGGCATGCTTAAAAAAAAGCTGCCGGAACGGCCAAATTATTCAGTAGAGAATGGAGCAATTCAAATTGGGCAGGTACTTGCAAAGTTTCTCGGAGTACCGATTGACACGGATGAATATTATAACCAGTTATTTGATTACGTCCATAATAAAGAAACGAATCTCCAACTGCTCAGTGAGGAATCACTTGATAAAACCATTAATAATGTTCATTTTCAGGCGGTACAGAGAGTGATCAATATTAATAACGAACAGAAGCTATCTATCAACAGGTTCACGGCTTTTCTTGACGGGGAACAGCTTTTGTTAAAATCAAAGGTGCCGGTGATCCATCGGAAAATAAGAGAAGCGATGATTGCCACGCTGGAGCTATATGCAAGACACGAGTCGGGCGGCCTACAAAGTCATGAGCTAAGAAGGATTCTAGTGGATCTAGTGAAATGGTCAATCAACCATTTACAGCCACAGCTGGAGCTGGCTGACCCACAGCAGGGGATGCCGAAGTTTTTATGGTATGGAGACTATAAAAAAAGTCATCAGTTTTTTTTATACTATTTAACAAAGCTAGGTTGTGATATTGTCATCTTCCATCCGGAAGGTAACGATTTGTTAGCGGGATTATTGGACGAACCGATCTTCACCCATCATTACCAAAATAAACAGGCTGCTGAGCCATTTCCGAAAGAAAAGCGATCAAGGAAAACAACGGTTGCCTATCGGGCATCAAAAGAAATCGAGACAATTTTAAACCAGGAGGGTTCAGGACTGTACAAACCGTGGCAATTACGGGAGTACACGCCATCCTCGATTACATTGAAAACGACATACGATGAGCTGTTCATTCTCAGTAAAGAAATCGCGATGATTCGCCCTAATTTTGAAGTCGGCAACGGAGAAGTCAAAATTCCTTCCATTTTCGCTAAAATCCAGGGGGTTAGTAAAAACCGAAAAGAATACTGGGAGCGGCTGCAAGCTCTTACTCAATTGGAACATAGTTTATTGATTCGAAAGCTTCCCTATACGATTCCAAGTAACAGTGATTTTCGTTTTCATTATCGAAATGCACTCGGTAAGGATGGCTCAATTGATCCCGAAAAAATCAAGAATGCGCACTACTGGCCTTACTCCTTCTTGGCAACTGGACTGCAAAAAGGAATTGCGAATGCTGTTAGGAGAATTTGTGAAAAACCGGGTTTAGAGCCGTTGCCGATGGAAGGACCTGAAGATGTGAAAATGTATTTATTTACACAGGCGATGTTTATGCCCAAAAACATCATTCAATTGATGGAGCGGTTTGATTATTCTCAGCATGTTCCGAAATTAATCATTTACAATAATGAATCGACTGGACCACTTTCAAGGTCTGATGCGGCACTGCTGCTGCTTCTTAATCAATTTGGCATTGATATTATTCTTTATAATCCTCCGGGGCATAATGATATCGAAAATTACCTTGATGAACGATTGTTTGATAAACATTGGCTTGATGATGTTGTATTTGATCTAGAATTCAAAGAACCGTCGCTTTTCAAAAAAGGACTGCTTCAAGGAATCTTAAAAAATCTAAGGGGAGATTAACCAGTGAATTTTTCGCCAAACCCAGCCAGCGGTTTAACACCTGCGAATGCCGAGGATGTCCTTTCGGAAACAAAGGTTTCCGATATCAAACTTGCACTTCGCAAAGAACCGGAAATTCAAAATTTAGCCCGCACCATTGATGAGCGTGACCAAATTCAAATATTAGAGTTTGGGAAAGAGCCGGCGGTGCAAATTTCCCGTTTTTCCGATCAAATTTTAAGTAATATGCGGACGACGAAAGTAGAAGATTCAGGCGAACTATTAAAACAACTTGGCCGCATCATGGATAAATTTGATGCTAAGGACTTTCAAAAAACGTCAGGAGGCATTTTCAGTAAGCTCTTTAAAAAGGGCGAAAAAATGGTGGAAAAGCTATTCGGAAAATATCAGACGATGGGGTCCGAAATTGATAAAGTATATGTGGAAATTTCAAAGTATCAACATGAAATGGTCGACTCCACAAATATGCTGGAGCAAATGTATGAACAAAACTACCAATACTATTTGACACTAGAAAAATATATTGTTGCCGGTGAATTAAAGGTCGAGGATCTGAAGAAAAATACACTGCCACAGCTGGAATCACGTGTGGCTTCTGGGGATCAGCTTGCATCCATGCAGTTGGATTCAATGAAGAATGCAATTGAATTGCTAGAGCAAAGAATATACGATCTAGAAATGGCTAAGATGGTTTCCTTACAGACAGCACCACAAATCCGCTTATTACAAAGGGGAAATACAAAGCTGATTGGCAAAATCAATTCTGCCTTTGTTACGACCATCCCTATTTTTAAAAATGGCTTAATTCAAGCAGTAGCAGCAAAAAGACAAAAGCTTGTGGCAGATTCCATGAGTGAGCTGGATCGCAGAACAAATGAAATGCTGCTAAAAAATGCTCAAAACATTTCGCAGCAAAGCACTGATATTGCGAGACTTGCAGGCGGTCCGAGCATAAAGATAGAGACGATTGAAGAATCATGGAATATTATCATTAAGGGTATGCAGGAAACAAGGACAATTGAAGAAGAGAATAAACGGATGCGCATTGAAGGTACAAAAAGATTAGAACAGCTGCAGGACAATTTTAAAAAATTGAAACAATCATAGTTCCTATATTGTTGATATTCTGAAAAAATTCATAATTGGAGTGATTGGAATGGCAATTAATTTGCAAAAAGGTCAACGGGTAGATTTAACAAAAGGCAATCCAGGACTTTCTAAAATAATGGTAGGATTAGGCTGGGATCCAGTGCAAAGCGGAGGGGGCGGCGGCCTGTTCGGCGGTTTATTCGGTGGCGGCGGTTCAGCTAACATTGACTGTGATGCATCTGTGATTATGTTAGGTGCAAATGACAGACTGCAAAACAATAAAGATGTCATTTATTTCGGAAACTTAAAAAGCAATGACGGCAGCGTCCAACATACAGGTGATAACCTGACAGGGGATGGAGACGGTGACGACGAACAGATTATTGTCGATTTAGCTAGAGTCCCTTCCACTATCCAGAAACTTGTTTTCGTTGTAAATATTTATGATTGTGTAAAAAGAAAACAGCATTTTGGCATGATTAAAAATGCGTTTATCAGAATCGTAAATCCTAACAACAATCAAGAGCTTATCCACTATAACCTAACCGATAATTATGGCGGGTTGACATGCCTTGTGACAGGTGAGATTTATCGTCATGGTAATGAGTGGAAGTTTGCGGCAATCGGAAGCGGCACAAACGCAGCCAGTTTGAGTGAAGTGGTAAGATCATTTAGTTAATTAGGAAAAAAGCTCATAATGAGGTGATTTGTTTGGGTATTAACCTATCTAAAGGACAAAGAATTGATCTAACTAAAACAAATCCAGGGTTAACAAAAGTTATTGTCGGCCTTGGCTGGGACACGAACCGTTATCACGGCGGACATGATTTTGACTTGGATGCTTCAGCGTTTTTAACAGATGCAAATAGTCGTGTGACGCAGGATTTGGATTTTATTTTTTACAATAATTTGGTTCACTCTTCAGGTTCGGTCGAACATACAGGGGATAATCGGACAGGGGAAGGTGATGGCGATGATGAACAAATCAAGATTGACTTTAGTAAAGTTCCTTCCCATGTGCACCGGATTGCAGTTTCAGTAACGATTCATGATGCTGAGGCAAGGAACCAAAATTTTGGTCAAGTCTCCAACGCATTTGTTCGGCTAATTGATGAAGAAACGAATCGTGAAGTGTTAAGGTTTGACCTTGGTGAAGACTTTTCCGTTGAAACGGCAGTTGTCATTTGCGAGCTATACCGCCATAATGGCGATTGGAAATTCAACGCTGTAGGCAGCGGCTTCGCTGGCGGATTAGCGTCTCTCTGCCGAAACTTTGGATTAGAAGTGTAAATCCTTTTTTACAATGAAAGCTGCCGATGTTGGCGGCTTCTTTGTTTGGATAATCTCCCACTTTTACCTTAAATGCCCCAATCTTTCTAGCTGTCTCCCATGATATAATACTATTAACTATAGACTAAAATGGGGAATGTGTATGCGAAAGTGGGTCATTTCAATTATAATTGCCGGGTTGTTTTTATCGTCCATCACGACATCACAGGCTTCATATGATGGAATAATGCTTGATGACTTCCCGAGAAATTCAATTCTCTGCCAATCAATTAAAAATAACAAATCTATAAACCAACTAAATCAAATAATTGTCCTGCCGAAACAATCTTTCGACCAAAGAGAAGCTGCAGCTATGATTACACGAATCGCACGATTACCAAGCACCCTTATGGAAAAAATCAAACAAAACGGAATTAAGGTTAAACTGTTTACGGGAAGGCTGACGGAGAATCCAACGGCAAGCCAATTAACAGGACAAGTACCAAGAGGGTATCAAGGTAATATTACATGGGATGATGTCCCCGGCATTGGTGGTTCCAAATTGGTGCTGGCTAAAAATTGGCTCCAGTGAAAGTGGAAAGGGACATGGTTCCGTAAATTTAGAATTACATGAACTGGCACATTCTATTGATCGTTATGTGTATGGAGAAATCAGCTCTTCGAAGGAGTTCCAACTAGTTTGGAAAAGTGAGCATGAGCAACTGTTTCCAGGGAACAACTACTTCCTTTATCCTGAAGAATATTTTGCAGAAACATTTGCGATGTTCAACTTAAACAATGAAACAAAAGACCAATTACAGTTACACGCACCATTAACATTTAATTTTATTAAAAACCTTCACTAAGGTCATCGTGATTGTTAAAATAGAATGATATGACTGGCAGTTAAGGATGTCCAACGTGAAACAATATTTAGAACTTTGTGAGCATGTATTAAAAAATGGAACTGTAAAAGGTGATCGTACCGGGACAGGTACCATCAGCACCTTCGGTTATCAAATGAGATTTAATTTGGAGGATGGCTTTCCTCTGGTAACAACGAAAAAATTACATTTAAAATCGATTATTTATGAATTGCTGTGGTTTTTAAAGGGTGATACAAATGTTCGGTACTTGCAGGACAATGGAGTGCGTATTTGGAATGAGTGGGCTGATGAAAATGGTGAACTTGGTCCCGTTTATGGACATCAATGGCGGTCGTGGACAGGTGCGGATGGGAAAACAGTTGATCAAATCAGCGAATTAATCGAACAAATAAAGACAAACCCAAATTCGCGGAGGTTACTGGTCAATGCCTGGAATGTGGCAGAAATTGATCACATGGCGCTGCCACCGTGCCATTGTATGTTCCAATTTTACGTGGCCAATGGAAAGCTTTCCTGCCAGCTTTATCAACGATCAGCGGATGTATTTCTAGGTGTCCCGTTCAATATCGCCTCTTATGCGCTTTTGACCGTAATGATTGCTCAGGTGTGCGATCTAAAACCGGGTGAATTTATTCATACATTTGGAGATGTTCATATTTATCAAAACCATCTTGATCAAGTAAAGCTGCAAATGGAACGGGAGCCGCGAGCTTTGCCAATCCTAAAAATCAATCCGAATGTAAAAGACATTTTCTCATTTGAATTTGAGGATTTCACATTAGAAGGTTATGACCCGCATCCACACATCAAAGGAGTGGTCAGCGTATGATTTCCTTTATTGTTGCAATGGACGAAAACCGTGCAATCGGAAAAAACAATCAGTTGCCATGGCATTTACCAGAGGATTTAAAGTTTTTTAAACGAGTGACAATGGGACATCCAATTGCCATGGGAAGGAAAGACACATGAATCAATTGGCCGCGTCCTTCCAGGGAAGGGAAAATATTATCATTACCCGCCAGTCTGGTTACACATGTGAGGGATGCACTGTTTTTAACTCAGTGGATGAATTTGTTAAGTATTGCCGTAAGCAGGATGATGAAATTTTTGTTATTGGCGGGGCGGAAATTTTTAATGAAACATTTCCATTTGTTGACCGTCTATACATAACCTTTATTTATGAAACATTTGATGGAGATACCTTTTTTCCGGAATTTACTTTGGACGATTGGGAATTATCCTCTTCTGAAAAAGGAATCCGTGATGAAAAGAACCCTTACAATTATGAATTTAAGTTATATGAACGAAAGGTATAGCCTAATGAAAGAAGCATCAGCCCTTTTGCTGATGCTTCTTTGCAACTTATTAGGTGCCACATTATAAATATGTCCCATTTAATTCATATTCTGCCAATTTCGCAAGCATACCTCTGAATTCATGTGGATGGCAAAATTCTTCTTCATGGAAATGGGCCTTTACCCAGGCAATTAATTCAATTGGACTATTGAAATACTCTCCACTCCGGTCACTTTTACGAATGGTATATCTCCCGTTGTCATCATCAATTGTTACCTCAACAGGGAGGGCTCCATCAAAACTGCATAGTGAAAATTCCATCCTCATCACATCCAATCCATAGGTTTATAATATTCAATAGTATATGTTCCTATTCTTCAAATTATATGCAAAAAACCCCTAGTTGTCAAAATATTTTAAAAATTTCATTAACAAATTGGACATTGACTTAAGCCATTGTAATTGTTAAATTGACTATAGTGATTGAAAATGCTAAATATCACTTTAAAGGTATTTTTTTTGGATTTTGTGAAATTACTATGAATTATTGCGGATAATTTACTCAAATGGCTTTTTCAATACTATAATCATAGTAGAAACATACAACATTTAAAGGGGATGTAAATCCATGTTTTCTAATATTGGAGTACCGGGATTAATTTTAATTTTAACTCTTGCTTTGATTATTTTTGGCCCAAAGAAGCTGCCAGAGATTGGAAAAGCTTTTGGACAAACATTAAAGGAATTTAAAAAGTCTACTCGTGAACTGACGGACGATGTTATGGAAGACATCAAAGAAGAAAAGAAAAACTTGACTAAATAAGGTGTGAGATTTGCGTCTTGCACCTTTTTCTTCTCGATGTTAAAACTATAAGGATGCGTGAAAACATGTTAATTTCCTAACGGCCGTATTAAACGAAGTGGGAGTTTCATTCACGTGCCCTTTTTCAACCTTTGAAATTGGCAGGGGAAGTAATATGGAAGATAAAGAATTAAATTTAGTTGATCATTTAGAGGAATTGCGCAAACGAATTATCATTTCGGCATTGGCATTTGTCGCCTTTTTTATCGTTGGTTTTATTTATGTCGACGATATCTATAAATGGTTTGTCGGCAATCAAAAATTGCTCGTTCTTGGACCAAGTGATATTATGTGGATTTATTTCATGCTTGCAGGTGTTGTTGCGATAGCAGGAACGATTCCCGTCCTGGCATTGCAAATTTGGATGTTTGTCAAGCCCGCATTGAGACCGATAGAAAGAAAAATAACGCTATCATATGTACCGGCATTATTTCTTTTATTTATTAGTGGCCTTGCTTTCGGCTACTTTGCTATTTTTCCAATGGTCTTAAACTTTTTGGTGAACATTGGGCAAGATATGTTTGTCACGAACTTCACTGCCGAAAGGTATTTTAGCTTTATTTTGAACATGACACTGCCATTCGGAATTCTGTTCGAGCTGCCCGTAGTGGTTATGTTTTTAACTTCACTAGGAATTATTAATCCGTTTGTGCTGGCAAAAATTCGAAAATATGCCTATTTTGTCTTGATTATTATTGCTGTTGTAATAACACCGCCAGATTTTATGTCTGATTTTGTTGTTACCTTGCCGCTTTTACTTCTTTATGAAGTAAGTATCAATTTATCGAAGTTTGTCTATCGAAAACGTTTAAAGAAACAGCAGGACGCCGAACAGGAAGAAGAGAAGGAAGAAGCTGTTGAAATATAGTATTTACGATAAAAAGACCTTAAGAGATTTCATTCTCTTAAGGTCTTTTTGCGTTGAATATATTATTGTTTCCAACATAAAAAAAGAAAATATTGTAAAAATGCAGTTAAGGATTCTTTGTGTACTTTTTGGAAAATTCAGGACGAATTGCCTATATGTATACTACAATTTTCTTGAAATCAAGTATTACATATTTTTAAAAGATAAGTGGAGGGGTTAGCGGATGAAGAGACAGAAAACAGTATATGATGCCGCAATCGACCATGGCTTTAGCCGGCGGGACTTCCTTAAAATGTGTACGGCATTAGCTGCTGCACTAGGATTGGAGTTTACGCAGTCCGACCAGGTAGTTAAAGCCATGGAAACAAAGGCAAGAATACCAGTTGTATGGCTGCAATTCCAGGATTGCACCGGATGTTCCGAATCATTTATTCGGTCATCACAACCGAAGACAGAAAGCGTCTTACTAGAAATGATTTCATTAGAATATTCTGAAGTGCTTTCTGCACCATCCAGTCATCAGGCCGAAGCTTCCATGAAACAAGTTTTAAAAGACTATAAAGGAGAATATTTACTGGCGGTGGAAGGAAGTATCCCTGATGATGATGCCTTCTTAACGGTCGGAGGTCAATCGGCAAAGGAAACATTCCTCGAAATGGCTGCAGGAGCCAAGGCCATTATCGCTTATGGTTCTTGTTCATCATGGGGTGGAATTGCAGCCGCACATCCGAATCCAACTGGTGCTAAACCGGTCACAAACTTTGTAAAAAATACACCAACTATTCTTGTTCCGGGTTGTCCGCCAATAGCTGAAGTGATGACGGGTGTAATCGCTCATATTATTACATTTGGAAAATTACCTGAGCTGGATCATTTCGGCCGGCCGAAAGCGTTTTATCGCCATCGAATCCACGATAAATGCAACAGACGTGCATATTTTGATGCAGGCTTGTTTGTTGAATCATTTGATGATGAGGGGGCGAAACAAGGATATTGCCTATATAAAGTGGGCTGTAAAGGGCCGACAACCTACAATTCCTGTGCCGAGATGCGCTGGAATGGCGGGGTAAGCTATCCCATTCAATCAGGAAACCCCTGCTTTGGCTGTTCTGAAAAGGATTTCTGGGATAACGGTCCGTTCTATACAAGGAGAGCTAAGATACCTGGAACACAAACAACGATTAATCCGGATGCTGTCGGCTTGGCAACCATCGGCTTAACCACAGCTGGTATTGCTGTTCATGCAGCAGGGACAGTTATCAAGAGAAAGATTGATGATAAACGAGGTGAAAATCATGAGTGAACGTATTGTAGTTGATCCCATAACAAGAATTGAAGGTCACCTTCGCGTAGAAGTAGATGTTGATGAGAATGGAGTCATTAAAGATGCATTTAGTTCAGGTACATCTGTCCGCGGACTCGAATTGATTGTCCAGGACCGTGACCCGCGGGATGTCTGGGCATATGTCCAAAGGATTTGCGGAGTATGTACAACGGTGCATGCACTTACATCGATTCGAGCAGTAGAGGATGCCTTAAAAATAAAAATTCCAAGAAATGCCCATTTAATCCGTGACATTATGAACGAAGCTCAATTTGTCCATGATCATGTGGTTCATTTTTACCATTTGCATGCTTTGGATTGGGTGGATGTAGTTAGTGCAATCAATGCCAATCCGGCAGAGACCTCTAAACTTGCGCAGTCGATTTCAAGCTGGCCAAAATCATCCCCAGGATACTTTACTGATGTGCAAAATAAAATAAAAAAACTGGTTCAAAGCGGTCAGTTAGGGATTTTTGCAAATGGCTATTGGGGTCATAAAGCCTACAAACTACCTCCAGAGGTGAACTTACTTGCCGTTGCCCATTACTTAGAGGCATTGGATTGGCAAAAGGAAATTGTCAAAATTCATACTATTTTTGGCGGAAAAAACCCGCACCCGCATTACGTTGTGGGAGGAATGGCCACACCCCTTGATATTGATAGTGATAACGGTGTGCATGCAGAAAGATTAATGCATGTATCACAAATTATTGACCAAGCGCGCGAATTTGTCACCCAAGTGTATATTCCGGATTTGCTCGCAATCGGATCATTTTATAAGGACTGGACATATGGCGGCGGCTTAAATAATTATTTATGCTATGGCGATTTCTCAACTGGTGATATTTATGATACAAAGCTATATCGGATGCCGCGGGGAATTGTCTTAAATGGCAACTTGAATGAGGTGTTAGATGTTGACTTGAAAGACCCTAAGCATGTACAGGAATTTATTGAACACTCCTGGTACACCTATGATGGAAAGCAGGGGGGCGAAGGAAAGCATCCGTTTGAGGGAGAAACGACACTTAATTACACTGGTCCAAAGGCT